>NZ_FOUU01000021.1 GCF_900114975.1 Thermodesulforhabdus norvegica | reverse complement strand
AGAAATCTCTGCCTCGCCTCTTCCCGGATCTTCTCATACTCCTGCGTGTAGATGGGTAGTTCCCTGTCCACCAGAACCCCTATGGTTATCCTGCCTTCAAGCTCCTCCGGGGACATCTTTTCCGCCTTCTCCACCCTTACCGAAACCTCCTTCATCCACCTCAGCATCTCAACAGGACCGCCCAGCCTGTTCTTCCTGCCGTACTGAGTATGGCAGTTACTGATAACCTCCACAACAGCAAAGCCCCTCTTCCTGATTGCCTTGACTATAAGCTCGTCCAGAAGCTGAGTATGGTAAACCGTGCCCCGCGCAACAAAACTCGCCCCGGCAGACACCGCAAGCTCAGATATGGCAAAGGGATGCTCTATGTGACCAAAAGGCGAAGTGGTCGAATACATCCCGTAAGGCGTCGTAGGAGAATACTGCCCACCCGTCATGCCGTATATGTTATTGTTCACTATTATTGCCGTAAGGTTAAGGTTCCTGCGGGCCGCGTGAATAAAATGATTACCGCCAATGGCCGTGGCATCACCGTCTCCCATTACCACTATGACCTGAAGCCTCGGCCTGGCAAGCTTAATCCCCGTGGCAAAAGTAAGGGCACGGCCGTGAGTGGTATGGAGCGTGTTGAAATCAACGTACACGGGCATTCGACTTGAACATCCAATACCCGAAACAAGAACAATATCGTCCTTATCATAACCAAGCTTATCTATCGCCCGAATCAAAGATCCGAGAATTATCCCATTACCGCATCCGGGACACCACACATGAGGAAACTTCTTATCGTGCCTCAAATACTTATGAATCAACTTGGTAACTTCGGCCATATAACGATCTCCTCAGAGCTTCATGATTCTCGTAAGAATCTCCTGCGGGGTTATAAGATCTCCGTCTATCCGGTTAAGCTTCTCAACCCTGGTCATACCCTGACTTATCCTCTTTATCTCTCTCGACACCTGCCCGAAATTCATCTCCGGCACAAGAACGGCCTTGACCCTCATAAGATAGGGCTCAAGAGCCTGACGTGGAAAGGGCCAGAGGGTTACAAGCTGTATCAAACCGACCCTGATCCCCCGCCTCCTCGCATCTCTTACCGCACGCCTCGCAGACCTCGCCACCGACCCATAGGCAACCACAAGAATCTCCGCATCCTCCGCAAACTCTTCCTTCAACATCACAATGTCAAAGTAATTCTGATAAATCTTCCGATGAATACGGGTAAGAAACTGCTGAATCTCATCGGGCCTCTCCGTAGGAAACCCCCGAATGTCGTGAATCAGACCCGTTACATGATACCTGTACCCCTCACCAAACGGCGCCATGGGCGGAACACCCCGGGGGTTATCCTCATAAGGTATGTACCACTCAGGAGGCATACTGGGCTTTATTCGATCCACCACCTCAACTTCTTCCGGGTGGGGAAGAAAAATCTTCTCGCGGGTATGAGCAACAACCTCATCGGCAAGTATGATCACAGGCGTCCGGTACTTTTCCGAAAGGTTGAAAGCCTGAACGGTTACATCAAAACAGTCCCTGGTCGTGGATACGGCAAGAACAATTATGGGATGCTCACCGTGAGTACCCCAGCGAGCCTGCATCACATCACCCTGACTGGGTTTTGTCGGCAAACCCGTGCTGGGCCCACCCCTCATAACGTTCACAATCACACAGGGCACCTCGGCAACGCAGGCAAACCCGATGTTCTCCTGCATCAAAGAAAAACCAGGCCCGCTCGTTGCCGTCATCG
>NZ_FOUU01000019.1 GCF_900114975.1 Thermodesulforhabdus norvegica | reverse complement strand
GTCTCACAGGCCACCCGGCAGTTCTTGTCCTCCTTCATAATGGCATCAAGTATGGCATCGGATATCTGATCCGCTACCTTGTCAGGATGACCTTCTGTAACAGACTCTGACGTAAACAAATAACGGCTCATAGACATAGCTCATTTATCCTCCCTAACCTGTGATGAATTAATCGGCTCAGGCCGAATACTACCTTCTGTGGATGTTGCTTTTAACTCTTTATTTCGTTCAGGGCGACGGAAAAATGAAATATCCCTCCTGGGCGGCTCCGGTGCCACAACCCCTCCCGACACTATGACTTTGAAAGCTTCTTCGACCGTCATGGTCAATGGGATCACTTCAGATTCTGGCACAAGAAGGTAAAAACCGGAAGTGGGGTTTGGGGTTGTCGGAAGGAAGACATTTATAACTTTTTGATGGGTCTTTTCCTGCACTTCTCCCGAAGGCATACCTGTTACAAAAGCAATTGCATATATTCCCTTTCGAGGATACTCGATCAGGACAACACGCCTGAAGGTATCGTTTGACTGAGAAAAAATCGCCGTGAGGAGCTGTTTTACTGCGGAGTAAAGAGGCCTTACAAGTGGAATCCTGTAAACGATGTTTTCACCAAAAGCAACGATTTTGCCGCCCACGTAATTTTTGACAAGAACACCCACAATAAATACGCCGAAGACCACTATAAATATTCCGAGCCCGGGGATTGGAAAGGGGAGGTAAGTCTTGGGATTCACCTTTTCCGGTATTATGTTGAAAACCCTGTCTGCGTTTTTCAGTATGAGAACAATTACATAAACCGAAATGGAAAGAGGTACGACCGTGAGAATTCCTGCTATGAAGTAATTCCTGATCTTATCCTTTAAACTTTTTATGAAGTTTTTCATTCTTTAGGTCTGTTCCCCGGCCCCAGCAAGATCACCCTGGGTTTGTATTCTCTTAATTCAGATTCGCTATATTGCGCATAAGTGACAATGATAATCAAGTCTCCTTTTGCACCCATGCGGGCCGCAGCACCGTTTAAGCAAATATCCCCCTTCCCGGGAGGGCCGGGAATTGCATAGGTGTCAAAGCGGGCACCGTTTGATATGTTATAAACCTTAACCTGCTCGTAAGGCATGATGTCTGCAGCCTTCATGAGATCCTCATCAATTGTGAGGCTGCCTTCGTAATTGAGGTTTGCATCCGTTACGGTCGCTCTGTGAAGCTTCGATTTCATCATGGTGCGCAACATGGCCCTGAATCCTCCCTGGGATTTACGACACAGAGTATTAAGGCCGAAGGATAGTGTTGTCAATCAATCGAGCAGATCCGACAAAAGCTGCCAGAGCAAGAACCGCCGGGCGATCTATTACGTCGATTTCTTCCAGGGTTTCTGCGTCTCTTATTTCCACATAATCAATGCGTACCCGGGGATCGGACGAAATATAGCCGGAAACCTCGGAGATAATATCCCCTGCTCGGTTAATCCCTTTTTGAAGGAGATCTCTGGCCATCTGAAGAGACTGATTTAACCTTAGGGCGGCTTTCCTTTCTTCGTCGGAAAGATAAACGTTTCTGCTGCTCATCGCCAGACCGTCCGTTTCTCGAACCGTGGGATGACCGACTATTTCAACGTCCAGATTGAGATCCTTTACCATGCGTCGTATAACGAGCAGCTGCTGATAGTCCTTTTCGCCAAAAACGGCGATGTGGGGCTTAACTATATTGAAGAGTTTCGTTACCACCGTGGCGACGCCTCGAAAATGCCCCGGTCGGCTTTTACCGCAAAGTGGCCGGGAAATTTCCGTAACCTCGATATAAGTCTGAAACCCCTCCGGATACATTTCCTCGACCTGAGGAGCAAAAACGACATCCACTCCCACCGACTCGGCCAGTCTTAGATCTCTATCAAGATCCCGCGGATATCTCTGGTAGTCTTCACTCGGACCGAACTGGATCGGGTTGACAAAGATGCTTACCACAAGCACGTCTCCCCTTTCTCTTGCAAGACGCATAAGGGCAAGATGGCCTTCATGGAAATAGCCCATGGTCGGAACAAAGGCTATTGTCTTACCCTCTTTCCGCCATGTATCGGCCATATTCTGCATTTCCTTTACGGTATTGACGACCTTCATCCCTCTCCTCCCTTCAAAGGAAAAAGCCTTCCGCGACCGAACCGCGGAAGGCCCTGTTCGCCTTACCTCCGTCTCGGTCCCGGACCGATGGGATCCAAGCGGAAACTTATACATATTAAAACATCGCTTAAAAACTACCAGAATCCCTTACCCGGGTCAATGTAAATGAAAAATACCACATTCCAGAACCACCATGTTTACTACAGACCTGCTTTTTCTTTAAGTATGTCGACCATGTCTGTTTTTTCCCATGTGAAGTCTGGGTCGTTTCTTCCGAAGTGGCCGTAGCATGCGGT
>NZ_FOUU01000018.1 GCF_900114975.1 Thermodesulforhabdus norvegica | reverse complement strand
CAGCGTGACGAATTCAGGGGCTCTGTCGTCTTTTCCTTAGGGAACCGCCCCGCCGGAGGCATAAGCCGGAGCGAAACGGCCTTGACAACCCGAAGGGCTTGCCGGTTTTGGGTCTGGTATCATGGAAAAAGGGCAAGGGCGTAGCAGCCAACGCCTTTTCCTCAGTGCAACCGCCAAAACCGCCTTCCGTTCATCAGGCCCAAAGCCGGTTGTCAAGGCCTGGAGCGAAGGCCGAAGGGGTATGACCCTTTGATTCCGCCAACCATAAACAACGGAGGATCATCGTCTTTTCAATAACGTGAATTTTGGTCTTGATTCATAGGGGTCATTACAAACTGTATATTCTTTTATTTTAGCGAATATTTTTCTTTTTTGAGTGTATGATGCCTCTTTTCTCATCTTTTCATAAAGTTTCTCTACATAGCCCTTATAAAGACTCGGTATCACAAGTCTTGTAAATTCCTCCCTGAATTTAAGAAGTTTCTGAGCAAATTCATCATCTACACGCCAAGAATATAAGAAGTTTGTATTTTCATTCCAAGTTTCTAGTAAGTTGTATATCTTCTTGTATATCTTCCTTTGTTTTACTCGTGAGAGATTAGCTGCTTTATCATATTCTTTTATCAATTGAAATTCATTCTCCAGATTATCTCCTTCAAAATTCTTCAGTAATTCCCATGTACTTTTGATATCCTCTTTTTCATAAGGATACATCTTTTTATCCTCTATCTCAACTGGGTAGGTTATCCAAACATTTATCTCTTTTGTTTTGTCCTCATACCTATTTACTCTTCCAAATCTTTGAACAAGGGCCTCTAAAGGTGCACATTCAGTAACCATAAAATCAAAGGAAATATCAAGAGATACCTCTATGACTTGTGTGGCAACTAAAATAAAGCTCTCTCCGTTTCTTATCCAATTGTTAATTCTATCTTCTTTTTCACATCGATGTTTATAAATAAAGCGTGAATGCAACAATTCCACATTTATTTCTGGCGTTAAACTTTGCAGTTCTTCAAATACTTTTTGAGATTTTTCTACTGTGTTACAGACTATCGCCATTCTAAATGGTTTTCTATTTGATTTGTAAATTTCAATAATATCCCCAACGACATCCAAAATATCTTTCTCCTCAAGCCCGTACATAATTCTTCTTCTATTCTTGAATTCTTCATTTAACCATAACTTCTCAACCCTTCCAAGGAGGTTTTCAAAATGCTCTCTAAGTATAGAAGGGAAAGTTGCAGACATTATACACAACCTTAGGTTGTAAGACCCAGAAAACCTTTCAAGAAAGTAAGAGAGAATATATAACATGCTCTGCGAGAAAGTATGAACTTCATCAAGAATAATTACGGAGTTTCTTAGATGTGGACGTTTTAAAAAGTATTTTCCAACTTGAAGGAATGTTAATAACAACTGATCAAGCGTCGTAATAATAACTGGTTGAGTGAAGTAAGAAGAGAACATTAATTCTCTAAAATCGCTCTCTTCCCTTTTTATTGCCTCAACATCAGCATAATAGAAAAATTCTCCAACGTTTTCTTTTCCGAAAAAAGTGCAAAGGTCATCATAAAAACTCTTTATCGATGTGATCGTTGGTAGAACGTAGATTATTCTCGAACCCTTGCTTACAGCGTATGAAAGCGATGCAGCAGTTTTCCCCCATCCTGTGGGAGCTCTTATGAGTAAATGTTCTTTTACTTTGCTTAAGCTTAACTGCGTTTGAAGGTCCTTATTTCTGATTTCAAGTCCTTTTTTCTGGATTTTTTCTAAAATCCATAGTCTTAAATCTTCAACATTTTTGTTTGGATTGCTTATCCTGTAATTTATCAAATTACTTGCTGAAAGTATGTCTGCGAATTTAAAAAGTCCATAAGTGTCAACTAAATCAATCTTTGTTGTATTATCAATTTTATTTGTTTTTACATTCAAGTAGAAGTTCCTTCTCCATTCGCTTAACAAATCTTCAAATCGTTTTCTTTCATCATCAGATATCTCCTTAGGAAGAAGACCAACTATTCTTTTTATGTTGGTATCGGTATCAAGAATTCCATGATGTTTGAGAATAAAAAAGGGGATTAGTATATTCTTCTCTATACTCTCTCCTTTAAAAAACACAAAAGTGGAAAAGTTAGAATGGGGAGGATTATTTTGTTTGTATACACTCCAATCTTCTCTTAACTTTCCTAAGTCGTGATAATAGCAAAGGATATCAGCAAATTCCGTGTATTTTGTTAAATTATAAAATTTGAGAAACTTATTACTTAATTTCTTACACTCCTTAATATGTTCTCTCAATTTCTTTCCTTCATGCGATTCTTTACTCCACATTCCCTTTTCTAAATCTTTCAACATCATCCACACTCCATACTGCTATACCATTTACTGTTTTTATCGGCTCTTTGACCTTAAATTCCACTTTAAAGCCTTGATAAAAGAAAGTGTTTAAGTACAGAACTCTTATTATTTTGCTTCCCTCTGTGATTTGAGAAAACCCAGCAATTATATCAGCTGGAATCATACCTTTAGCTTCTGTTTTCTCCATAAATTCGGCTTTTTTCTCATTTTTTATGTCTTTCAGAAAACAATCAGAAATCCCTCCATAAATATCGAACTCAAAATTTTTATTTTCAATTTTCTCTTTTAATTCCTCAATTAAATTTTCCTTTGCATAAATCCCAATTCTGTAATGTGGTTCTATCAGAAACTCAAAATCTTCCACAGTTCTTATAAATATTCTGTTCTCTTTATCCCAAGGCATTAAGGTCGCTTTCTCAGTAGCAAGTCCTTTAAAATCACATAGTTCTGCTCCCACAATAAGACTGTTTTCTTTTGCGAAGTTTTCTAATTCTTCTCTTTCAATACCAAACATTGCCCCAATAATACCCCAGATAACTGTTGGTGGGGGCAAAAAGTAACTCGATCTAAATTTCTTTGTCTCATGGCGTTTGAAATGTGCCGTGAAAAAAGAGATTAAAAAAGTGTGTGCTTCCATACCTAAGCACCTACAAGATAGTTTGTTATTTCATTTATTACACTCTCTATCCTGTAAGGACTGATAACTTTGATAGATTCCAATACCCCAATCCTATTTTCTATCTCCTCTTTTTCCTCTTCCATTTTCTTCTTCAGTTCTTCGTCATTTGTGCTTTTTATCTCGTTTTCAAGCCCTTCAATTCTCTTTCTGTAATTTTCTATTCTCAATTTCACTTCATCATCTAACGCATGCTCGAAATCTATTATCGTTACTTTCTCACCATCCATTAGCAGACTTCCCCAATCTTCCATTTTATCAAGATTCAGCACGACTTTTCCATTTTTAATTTCGTAGTCTATATGCGCAAAAAGAGGTAGTAATCGCTCTGTGGGGAGGAGGACAGCATAATAATAGTGGGGTTGGTGCAAATTAGTTGCTGATCTTGGGAATGTGTATCTTTCTTTTAGCAATACCTCTAGAAAAGCTCTTAGCCTGCTCTTTCTCTCATACTTTTTATTAGCATTATCAGATACTTCTGAGGGCAAATAGTAGAATTTCTTTCCGTTCTCATCTCTTTCTTCTAACTTTACTGGAGAGTTCTTAATTATATCGGTTATTTCCTTATCTTCAAATCTACCAATGTTTTCTGTTAAAATCCAGTTATTCTGGCCAATGAAGTCTGCAACTTCAACTTCGAAAGGAGACGGCATCTCTTTTTCTGTAGGGTCAAATCTTCCTCCAAAGTCCCTCGTGATTTCGCAATGTCTTAGTGCAACTATTCCGTCGGTTTTAATTGGAGCAAATCTTCTTCTTGCCGCTTCCCCTGGTACTTCGGCCATCATGAATCCAAACAAATCATCATCAATGTACAGAACAGGATTACCTTTTGATATAACAACTCTTCTAGGTCTTTCCAAAGGCGATAGCTCAAATCCTTTCTCGCTTAGTCTCTGTTTTATACAGTACTTGACACATCTCCCAGAAACATACACTCTTGTTTCTCCATCGGTTGTAAAGAACTTCTTAATTTCCGTAAGCGCTGCAATTGTTCCGTTTGCATTCACATTGCCCTTTACTCTTGCTAAGATAGATATTAATACTCTTTTCATTCTTCATCGCCTCCTTTCAAGCCATTTATCACCACTTTGACAAATTCGGGTTTAACATAACATTCATCAGCAATTCTTTTTATGTCTTCATCACGTAGCTCTTTGCTCTTTTCCTTCCCTAATCTTTCTATGACTCTGCTCCAAGTTATTTGCGTATTATGAAATGTTGCAATTATAACAGCTTTTGCTTCTTTAAACTCTGTGACGCTTGAAAAATACTGAAGTTCATGAGGTATCTCTCCAACATCTATTCCGGCTCTTTTAAATACTGTCATATTGTTTGCAATAGCATTGGTAAACTCGTGGGGAAGATTTGCACTTCTCAGGTCCATCATGAATCTATCAAGCGTCCTTGTATCTCCTCTATCTGCTTCCATCAGTTTATTAGCAACACTCCATGCCCAGCCTCTAATTCTTTCTACATCCATGATATCACCTCCTCTAAATACTTGATAGGTGTTGTATCACCTAATTTTATCTTCAAATCCTCCAAGAATAGAATTGAATCCATGTCTAACTTTCTATGATAGAAAATAAAATACAGGAGCCTATTAATATGTGCATGGGCAGTTTCGGAGTTATTCTTCTTTAAATTGTTATCTATGTTCCAGTTTTCTACTAGGAAAGAAGATATCAAAGACTTAATTTTAGAGATTCCATACGATGTATATCTATCATTTCCGCGATACAACTTAGAATACACCTCATTAAGATTAGGTATCACATAGTGCAAATAGAATTTTTTCCCTCCCCCAACTCCTTCTATCATAAAGAGTTCTACATGATAAAGAGGAATTTTGTTTCCTCTAAACATTTCTTGTAGAACCTTATCCAGAAGATAAAACATGTACTCGAATGGCCCAACTTCACGTAGGTTTATTCTTCCTACTCCGGCAATGCTACCTATATTTACATTATAGAAATCTGGAACATAACTTTTGAGGATTTCTTTTATTTCAATCCCTTCTTCGGGCACATACAAACCATAAAGTCGCTGTCCGCATCTCCCACAAATTGAATCAGCCAGTTTATTGAAAAGCTCTATTTTTGTATCCAATGTGTATGTTTCTTTAGGTTCATAAATATAGTAATTTGGTATTTCACTTGAAGCTACGCTTGTTGGGAATATAGGAGTTGGTAAGTCATCAGATTCTAATTTATCTTTTAATTGTGAAATTATTATGTCTATAACTATGTCTTGAAATTTCTCTTCAAATTTCTCTTCATTTTCCTTCCAAAGATTGTATAGTTCTATCCTATCTTCCGGTGAAATTTGTTTTGAAACATTTGCTATTATTGACTGCCCTATGGATGCTGTTAAAATTGGATTCCTTAGTCTAAGACCTCCAATAGATATTTTGTCAACTTGGTTGCTGTTTAGCCGATCAAATAGTTTGGAGAATACCTCTTTATCTTCACTTGATAGTTCATTTTGATTATGTAAATTTTCTGAGGAGTTCAGGTTTATTCTAATAGGTCTATTTCCCTTTTTTATTTCTATTAAATATCCATTTTCATTTTCTGTAAGCACGTAAGTCTTTTTACTTTCTCCATCTTTGAATTCTACTTTAAATCCTACACTAATGTTATCAAAATCAATTAATTTTTCGATGATACGATTTAGTTCCTTACTATCTTTCATTTTTGCACCTCTTTTCAAAGCCGCCGAGCCGAATTGCGACTAACTCGTTCATATCCGCATTGCGAATATACCCCATATCTGGAATGATATCCGCAATATTGCGGATATACATCCCTATGGGTGCAATCATGGTTTCCTCTCCTTAAAAAATGTGTCAATAGGGCTTTTTATACTTGCTATACTTGCTTTACTAACATGTGTATAAATCTCTGTTGTCTTGCTACTTTTATGTCCGAGTATTTCCTGAATGTATCTCAGATCAACACCACTTTCTAAGAGATGAGTGGCAAAACTGTGCCTTAAAGAATGAACTGTTACATCCTTTTTTATTCCTGCCTTCCTGCAGGCCTGTCTGAAAATTGCCTGAACTGTCCTTGTGGAAATGTGCCTACCTTTTCTTGCACCTTCAAATAACCATTTTGAAGGTCTGTATTCCTTATAGTATTCTCTTAAACTCAAGTTTTCCAAAACGCCTCATTTTGATGGTTCAACTACGCGTAATTGTTATTAAAAAAGTGTAATGCTATGTTTTGTTCAGGTGTACTTATCCAGGCCGTAGATCTGGAACAGCTTCTTCTGCACGGTGGACATGTGGGAGATGGTTCTAACAGCCCGCCTGTTGGGGTAGACCAGGATGACTTCCTGTATATCCTGAAGCTCCTCTATGAGAAGGGTCGTGGTAACTTCCATACCTTCCCGATTTGCAATCAGATAGAGAAGCTTTATCAGAAGAAGGGCAAGAACGCACACAAAGGCATGAACCCTTATCTTCGAATCGGTCCAGTGGTATGCGGGATAGTAGGATACGAGATCACGATCTTTGAGATGCCGGAATGCATCCTCTATTCTGTGAGCCGAACGGTACTGAGAGACTATGTACTCGGTACTCTCATCGTGAAGGTTGGTAAAGAGAATGGTTTTTCCAAAAGCTGCCTTTTTGTAAGAAACTTCGGTTCTCTTTCTTCTTATCCGGAGCTTGTTAACCCATCCGTTGTGCCAGACTTTAACGGAGAAAAATCTCAGAGCCTGAGATGTCCCTATTTTCTTCATCCTGAGAAAGGTTATCACCTTTGCATAAGCCACCTCCGTGGGCTCATTCTTTACGGTCTCAAAGAACTCCCTGGTCTCTTTAACGGTCTCCTGAAGCTGCTTTTCAAAGATGTGCTCATCCCTCCGGGCTCGCTTCTCATTGTAGGTAATAACAATCGTTTTCTTACTCCCAAAAACGTGCCTGGTGGTTCTGTAGGCCTTTACACCCCCGGAAATCTCGGTGAAATGCTCCAGAGGAATGAGCAGAAGATCGCGGTGATGAGATGGTACCAGGGAGCCCACAAAGGCTATACCCGATTTCTCCACGTGCTCAATGTTCCCGGAGCTGTTATTGCCCTTATCGAAGATCAGGACCAGCCTCTCCGTTTTTCCTCCCGCTTCCCGGTATCGCTCTATAAGCCGGCTTATGGCCGTGGGGAAAATAGAAGCATCGTGAATGTGACCCGAGTAAACTGTGTGAAAGATGGGAATTCCCAGATCTTTCAGAATTGCCAGCTGGAGCCCTACGAGCCTTTTGTCATCCCTCTTCTCCTTGCTCTTGCCGTACTGGGCCAGACTGTTTCCGGTAGAGGGAGAATGATAAGTATAAAAGTTGGTGGTATCGTAAAGAACCGCATCGAGAATCAGCCTGAACTTCCTGAGAAGGCTTTCCCATATGAGCCTTTCTATCTCCTTGATCTTCGAGTCGTCTATAATCTCCGACAGTTCGTCAATATCCAGCTTCTCATTGGGCTCGTAGCCCCTCTTGACCTTTTCTTCCTTTATTTCCCGTTCACTTATTATCCTGTCAAAAACCCTCCAGAAGGCCTAGCTGGAAAGTTTTTTCGCCTTGATTTTTTGAAACCTCTCCAGGGAGACCGTCTTATACCATCTTCCGATTTTTGCCCTGCTGTAATGATTTCCAGCGCGGTTTATGGCGGCTATGAGCACGAAATCCCCCGGCGTAATCCCGCAGACCTTCCCGGGAACCACTCTGTTTATAATATCC
>NZ_FOUU01000017.1 GCF_900114975.1 Thermodesulforhabdus norvegica | reverse complement strand
CAACGTCGTCTTACCATGATCTATATGTCCTATCGTTCCCACATTCACATGAGGCTTCTTCCTCTCAAACTTCTTCTTTCCCATCGCCGTCTCCTTTTCTAAGGACTTTTGCCTTGGTTTATACTACCAGCGGTAATGCGCAAAAGCCTTGTTCGCCTCCGCCATTCGATGTGTATCTTCCCGCTTCTTAACAGCACCACCGCGGTTTTGTGCTGCATCAAGCAATTCCCCCGCAAGTTTCTGTATCATAGTGCGTTCTGATCGGAGCTTAGCATAAGCGACAATCCACCTCATGGCCAGAGTGTTCTGTCTGTCCGGTCGGACTTCAACGGGAACCTGATACGTAGCACCACCCACTCTTCGAGACTTAACCTCCACTATCGGACGCACGTTTTCCAGCGCCTGATGGAACACCTCAAGGGGATCCTTCCCGGTTCGCTGATTTATGAGGTCAAAGGCGCCGTATACTATTCGCTCCGCCAAGCTCTTCTTACCTTTGCGCATTACATGGTTGATAAACTTGGCAACAAGCTTGCTGTTGTATTTTGGATCGGGCAAAATATCTCTTTTTTTTACTTCTCTACGCCTTGGCATGTTACCCTCGAATCCCCTTTTTTGAGCGCAAAAGAGAGGCCATGAATTCTGAAATAATTCATGGCCTCTCGACCCCTGTCACTACTTACTTCGGTTTCTTGGTGCCGTACTTAGACCTGCCCTGCTTTCTGCCGGCCACACCGCTTGCATCAAGAGCACCGCGAATTATGTGATACCTCACGCCAGGCAGGTCCTTTACACGACCACCTCGAATCAGCACCACAGAGTGTTCCTGCAGATTGTGGCCGATACCCGGAATATATGCCGTAACTTCGTATCCGTTGGTAAGTCTTACTCTTGCCACCTTACGCAAAGCCGAATTAGGTTTTTTGGGTGTCGTGGTGTACACCCTTACACAGACCCCCCTTTTTTGAGGAGCACCCTGCAATGCAGGGGATTTCGACTTTTCCTTGATCTTCTCCCGACCTTTTCTCACCAACTGGTTTATAGTCGGCATTACCGCAACCCCATCTTTTATTCCGTTCACAAATCACAAACTCGAAGCCTTGCTTGCATACACACTTCTGCCAACATTGTCAACAGGTTTTTAACTATCTTGCCCCAAAGACCTCTGCTCTTTCTCTTATAGCCCTGTACTTCGGAAAACCCGTTCCCGCCGGAATGAGTCTTCCAACAATGACATTTTCCTTGAGACCCCGCAATTTATCAACCTTTCCGGCCGCAGCAGCATCGGTAAGAACCTTGGTGGTTTCCTGGAACGATGCAGCGGAAATAAAGCTCTCCGTAGTCAGAGAAGCCTTGGTTATCCCAAGAAGCAAGGGCTCTGCTTCTGCTGGTTGTTTGCCTTCCGAGATCAAACGTCGGTTAACCTTCTCAAAGATGTGCTTTTCCACGGGTTCACCCGGCAGGAATTCGGAATCACCGGGGTTGGTCACCTTAACTCGTTTCATCATCTGCCTTACGATTACCTCGATGTGCTTGTCATTAATCCTCACACCCTGCAAACGATAAACCTTCTGAATTTCGTCAACCAGATATTTCGCCAGCTCCTTTTCTCCTCTGACCCTGAGTATATCATGGGGGTCAGGCGATCCGTCCATCAGAGGCTCACCGGCTCTAACATAGTCACCTTCGTGAACGGTAATGTGCTTACCCTTCGGTATAAGATACTCTCGGGGTTCACCCACTTCAGGCTCTACAATGATCTGCCGTTTACCCTTAATGTCCTTCCCAAAATGGACCACACCGTCGATTTCGCTGATAATTGCATGCTCTTTGGGCTTTCTCACTTCGAACAACTCGGCAACTCTCGGCAAACCACCGGTGATATCCTTGGTCTTGGTTGTTTCGCGAGGAATCCTGGCAAGGACATCTCCCGGATAGACATAATCTCCTTCATTTACCATAAGAATGGCACCCACGGGGAGATAGTACCGGGCATGCCCCGACTCTCCGACCTTTGCCGTACGGCCTCTGGCATCTTTTATTGAAATTCGAGGCCTCAAATCCACATCCCGGTATTCCACAACGACCTTGCTGGACTTACCCGTAACAGGGTCGATCTTTTCCTGCAGGGTCTGTCCTTCTATAAGGTCTCCGAATTTGACAGTACCTTCTACCTCTGTAAGGATCGGGGTCGTAAAGGGATCCCATTCGGCAATAAGGGTTTCGGCCTCTATAAAGTCACCGTCTTTTACCTTGAGTTTGGCACCGTAGATTATCCTGTATCGCTCTCTTTCACGACCCGTATCCCCTACAATGGCCAGTTCGCCGTTACGGTTCATTGCCACCAGTTCGCCGTGGCGGTTAACCACAGTGTGGAGGTTGACGAACTTCACGCGTCCGGCGTACTTGTTCGTTATAGATGTCTGTTCAATGCGCTTGCTGGCGGTACCTCCTATGTGGAAGGTTCTCATGGTCAACTGAGTTCCCGGTTCTCCTATGGACTGAGCTGCAATGATGCCCACCGCCTCTCCAATCTCCACAGGCTTGCCCTGAGCCAGATCACGACCGTAGCACTTTGCGCAAACCCCTCTTGCCGTCTTGCACGTAAGAACCGACCTTATAGATACCTTTTCTATACCCGCTTCCTCTATTTTCTTAAGTGCCTCCTCGTCGATCTCGTCTCCGGCCCTTACCAGAACTTCACCGGTCATAGGATCCACCACATCCTCATGGGCGATCCTTCCCAGAATCCTTTCGGCCAGAGGCTGGATTATCTCGCCGGCTTCAAGCAGGCTTTCAACTTCAATGCCGTCAAAGGTTCCGCAATCTTCTTCCAGAACGACCACATCCTGCGCCACATCCACAAGGCGTCGGGTCAGGTAACCGGAGTTAGCCGTCTTCAATGCGGTATCGGCCAGACCTTTACGGGCACCGTGCGTTGATATGAAGTACTGCAGTACCGTAAGGCCCTCCCGGAAGTTTGCCGTTATCGGGGTTTCAATTATCTCGCCCGAAGGCTTGGCCATAAGCCCTCTCATACCCGAAAGCTGTCTCATCTGGTCCTTGCTACCCCGTGCGCCCGAGTCGGCCATCATGTAGATCGGATTGAAAGACTGCATCAGTTCTTTTTGCCCCTCAGGGCCTTCAACCTCCGTAAAGGCTATTTCCTTCATCATTTCCGCCGCAACGTCTTCCGTGGCCTTGGCCCAGGTATCCACGACCTTGTTATATTTCTCGCCCTCAGTAATAAGTCCCTCGTTGTACTGACGTTCTATTTCTTTGACCTCTTCAAAGGCCTTCTGGATTATCTCTGCCTTCTTCTTCGGAATAACCATGTCCTTTATGGCAATGGAGAGACCGCTCTTCGTAGCCATTTCATAACCAAGATCCTTCAGCCGGTCTGCCAGAATCACCGTCGCCTTGTTGCCGGCCTTGCGGTAGCACTCATCGATGAGGCGGGCGAGAGCCTTCTTGGTCATAGGTTTGTTCACGAATTCAAAATCGACCTCAGGAGGTAGCAGTTCGGAAAGGAGCACCCTACCCACGGTGGTCTGAACAAACTTTTCTTTCATGCGGACCTGAATTCTCGCATGGAGATCCACCGCGCCGGCATCGTAAGCCTGTCGCACTTCATCAACACCCGAAAAAATCTGGCCTTCGCCTCTGGCGAAGGGTCTCTCTCGAGTCATGTAATAGAGGCCCAGGACTATGTCCTGAGTGGGCACGATTATGGGATCGCCGTGAGCGGGGCTCAGAATATTGTTGCTCGACATCATGAGTACCCGGGCTTCCGTCTGAGCTTCCACAGAAAGCGGGATGTGTACTGCCATCTGGTCACCGTCGAAGTCCGCATTGAAAGCAGTGCAGACAAGAGGATGAAGCTGAATGGCTTTGCCCTCAATCAGAATGGGCTCAAAGGCCTGGATACCCAGTCGATGCAATGTGGGAGCACGGTTCAGAAGGACCGGAAACTCCCTTACCACTTCATCCAGCGCATCCCAAACTTCAGGAGCTTCTTTTTCGACCAGTTTTTTAGCCGTCTTGATAGTACTGACAATACCCTTTTCTTCAAGCTTGTTGAAAATAAAGGGCTTGAAAAGCTCAAGGGCCATCTTTTTGGGAAGTCCGCACTGATGCAGTCGCAAATTAGGGCCTATTACTATAACCGTACGGCCCGAGTAATCCACACGCTTTCCCAGAAGGTTCTGACGAAACCTTCCCTGCTTGCCTTTGAGCATGTCACTCAGAGATTTGAGGGGGCGCTTGTTGCTTCCCAGCACCACTTTGCCCCTGCGCCCATTGTCGAAAAGGACGTCCACCGCTTCCTGGAGCATCCGTTTTTCGTTGCGGATTATGATTTCCGGAGCACCGAGATCCTGAAGCCTCTTTAATCTGTTGTTTCGGTTAATAACCCTGCGATAAAGATCATTCAGGTCGCTTGTGGCAAAGCGGCCTCCGTCTAACGGTACCAGTGGCCTTAGATCGGGAGGAAGCACCGGAACCACATCCAGGATCATCCATTCGGGACGATTCCCTGAAGTCCTGAAGGCATCGACAACCCTGAGCCTTTTGCCCAGTTTCTTCTTTTTCGCTTCAGAACTGGTATTTTGAACTTCTTCCCGCAACTGCTGGACGATTTCATCAAGATCAATCTTGCTGAGCAATTCCTTGATTGCCTCGGCACCTATGCCTGCTCGAAATTCAGGGCCGTACTCGGCCGTAAGCTGTCGGAATCTCTCTTCCGTTATCAATTCACCTCTGCTAACGGGAGCTTTACCCGGATCGATCACTATATAGGAATCGAAGTAGAGAACCCTTTCGAGCTCTCTCAGCGTAAGATCCAGAAGATGACCGATCTTGCTCGGGAGGCTTCTCAGAAACCAGATGTGGGCCACAGGGGAAGCCAGCTCAATATGAGCCATCCTTTCGCGACGAACCTTCGACTGAATGACCTCAACACCGCACTTTTCACAAACCACTCCCCTGTGCTTCATCCGCTTGTATTTACCGCAATTACACTCAAAATCCTTAACAGGGCCAAATATGCGCGCACAGAAAAGCCCATCCCGTTCCGGTTTAAAGGTTCTGTAGTTAATGGTCTCCGGCTTTTTCACTTCGCCGTAAGACCATTCGCGGATCACCTCAGGAGAGGCAATCATAATCTTTACGGCGTTAAACTGATTGGGGTCTCGCCGAACCTGTCCAAATTGATAAAGGTCTTTCAAGGAAAAACCTCCTCTAACTGCGTTTTTATTCCTTAGACCGGCCGGCTCGAAGGGATAACCGCAACATCGAACCGGCCGGGTGAATCTATTTGCTACTCTTCTTCGTCTTCAACCTCTTCAAGAGTGCGAAAATCCAGAGCCAGAGCCTGCAGCTCTTTTGTCATAACCTTAAAGGATTCGGGAATTCCCGCTTCAAGGGTGTTGTCACCCTTTACGATCTTTCCGTACATCCTGGTCCTACCAGGCACGTCATCGGATTTGACGGTTAGAAACTCCTGAAGAGCATAAGCCGCACCATAGGCTTCCATCGTCCAGACTTCCATTTCTCCGAGCCGCTGACCACCAAACTGGGCTTTTCCGCCGAGGGGTTGCTGAGTGACAAGGGAATAAGGCCCGATAGAACGAGCGTGAATCTTGTCATCCACAAGATGATGCAACTTCAACATGTACATTATTCCAACGGTGACCGGGGTATCAAAGGGCTCGCCAGTGCGACCGTCATAAAGTATTGTTTGTCCTGTTTCCGGAAGTCCGGCTTCTTTAAGAAATTCTCTGATCTCGTCTTCCTTAGCACCGTCAAAAACCGGAGAAGCAATATGAACACCTTCGCGAAACTGCGGAACAAGAGCCTTAAGCTCCTCATCAGTTGCATCTTTGAAGTACTTATCAAATTCAAGTTGACTGTATATCCGTTTGAGCTTCTGCTCTATTGTTTCCCTTTCCTTATACTCTTCAATAAGCCTTGCAAGCTGTTCACCAAGTCCCTTGGCAGCCCACCCCAGATGTGTTTCAAGAATCTGTCCGACGTTCATACGAGAAGGCACACCAAGAGGATTCAGCACGATATCGACGGGAGTGCCGTCTGCAAAGTAGGGCATATCTTCAACCGGAAGGATCCGAGATACCACACCCTTGTTTCCGTGCCTTCCGGCCATCTTGTCACCGACCTGAAGTTTGCGTTTTACGGCAACGTAAACCTTGACCATCTTCAGCACACCCGGAGGCAATTCATCACCGCTCCGGATCTTTTCAATCTTTTTCTCAAAGAGGTCGCGCACCCTGTCCACCTGACTCTGATAGTCGTTGTATATCCGCTCAATCTCCAGGCTCAACTGAGGATCTTCGGCAGGAACTATCTTTTTCCACAAAAACGGGCTCATCTCAGAGAGGATCTCTTCCGTAAGGGGATCGCCCTTTTTGACATAGGTCACCTGACCGTCTTTGATGGTTACTCCGGAAGTGCGCCCCTGAAGAACCCGGGCCAGCTCCTTCACGGTCATTCTCCGTATTATCTCCACCTCATCGCGCATATCCTTCTGGAGCTTGGCAACCTCCGCATCCTCTATCTTCTGGGTCCTCTGATCCTTTTCAAGACCACGCCTTGAGAACACTCGGGCATCGATCACGATACCCTCAACCCCCGGAGGCACTCTTAAGGACGTGTCCTTTACATCGCTTGCTTTCTCGCCGAAGATCGCCCTCAGTAACCGTTCTTCAGGCGTGAGCTGCGTTTCTCCTTTAGGGGTTACCTTCCCGACGAGTATATCGTTTGGACGAACGTAAGCACCGATTCGAACGATACCGCTTTCATCCAGGTTTTTGAGCTGATCTTCTCCCACATTGGGTATGTCTCTCGTGATCTCTTCCTTGCCAAGCTTGGTATCCCTGGCGAGAACCTCAAATTCTTCAATATGAATTGATGTGAATATATCCTCTTTGACAATCCTTTCGCTTACCAGGATTGAATCCTCAAAATTGTATCCGCCCCAGCTCATGAAGGCCACCATAACATTGCGGCCAAGGGCGAGTTCTCCATGATCCGTAGACGGTCCGTCCGCAATGATCTGGCCCTTTACAATTCGATCCCCTCGCCTGACCAGGGGCTTTTGATTGAAGCATGTGTTCTGGTTGGATCTCTGGAACTTCATCAGTCTGTAGATGTCAACAACGCTACCGGTTTCGTCGGGTTCGTCGGCACGAACAACAATGCGGGTAGCATCCACGTACTCAACAATCCCATCGCGTCGGGCCACCGTTGTAATACCGCTATCTCTTGCAACAACCCTTTCAATTCCGGTCCCAACAAGCGGAGCCCTGGTCTGAATAAGCGGGACGGCCTGACGTTGCATGTTGGATCCCATCAGAGCACGGTTTGCATCATCATGCTCAAGGAAGGGGATCAATGAAGACGAAACACTTACAACCTGGTTGGGCGACACGTCCATGTACTTTACTTCTTCACGAGGCACCAGAACGTATTCGCCACCTCTACGAGCCGTCACGTGTTCATTTATAAATCGGTTTTCCTCATCAAGAGGGGCATTGGCCTGGGCTATGGGATAGTCTTTTTCGTCCATAGCCGTCAGATACACGACCTCATCGAGTACCTTGCCGTTTTCCACCTTCCGATAAGGCGTTTCGATAAAGCCGTACCTGTTAACCCGGGCATAGGTAGCCAGAGACACAATAAGCCCGATGTTGGGGCCTTCCGGGGTTTCTATCGGGCATATCCTGCCGTAGTGAGTGGTGTGAACGTCGCGAACCTCAAAGCCTGCGCGTTCTCTCGTAAGACCACCCGGCCCTAGAGCACTGAGCCTTCTCTTATGGGTAATTTCGGAAAGCGGATTCGTCTGATCCATGAACTGAGAGAGCTGGCTTGTGCCGAAGAATTCTTTTACCACGGAAGTTACGGGCTTGGCGTTTATCAGGTCGTGGGGCATGAGGGTTTCCACTTCCTGTACGATCATGCGTTCTTTTATGGCCCGTTCCATACGAACAAGCCCTATACGGTACTGATTCTCCAGCAATTCACCCACAGGTCTTACCCGGCGATTGCCCAGATTATCGATATCGTCAACAGGCCCCTGAGTATCCTTCAACCAGATAAGTCGCTTTACGGCTTCAAGGATATCTTCTCTACGAAGGGTTCTCTGATCCAAAGGAACATCCAATCCCAGCTGGATGTTCAGTTTGAGCCTTCCTACTTCGGAAAGATCGTAGGTATCGGGATTGAAGAACAGATTGTGGAGGTATTCTTCGGCGGCTTCACGGGTAACCGGATTTCCGGGTCTCATTTTCCGGTAAATTTCCGCAAGAGCGTCTTCACGCGAGTCTATACCCTTGTCCTGAAGAAGGGTCATCCTGAGAGAAGGACTCACATTGGGCCCGCTTATATGCAAAACCGTAAACTCCCGGATGTTTCGACGAAACATCTCATCGAGCAACTCTTCCGTTATCACATCGTTACATTCGGCAATGATTTCTCCCGTAGAAAAGTCGATCACATCATGAGCAAGGACTTCTCCTA
The DNA here is from genome assembly GCF_900114975.1 of Thermodesulforhabdus norvegica. NCBI lineage: Bacteria > Pseudomonadati > Thermodesulfobacteriota > Syntrophobacteria > Syntrophobacterales > Thermodesulforhabdaceae > Thermodesulforhabdus > Thermodesulforhabdus norvegica. The sequence continues at coordinate 4,569 of NZ_FOUU01000017.1, read as the reverse complement.
TAAGCTCCGAGGTACTCAGAGGTATGGCAGATATACCAAGTTCATGGAGCTTTTTTATGGTTTGCTTCCCCAGTTTGCGCCCTTTTTTAAGAATCACCTCACCGGTTTCGGGATGAACGATATCTTCGGTTACCCTGCTACCCGTAAGTACCTCGGTGAGAACTTTCTCGGCTCTTTCACGGTCTATAAGGCGGACCTGTTCACTTTCGTAGAAGTAATGGAGCAGATCCTCCGTGCTGTAGCCCAGAGCCTTGAGCAAAACCGTTACGGGAAATTTACGGCGGCGATCGATTTTTACATAGAGAATATCTTTATGGTCGAATTCAAAATCCAGCCACGAACCTCTCAGAGGAATTATCCGGGCGGCATAAAGAACCTTCCCGCTTACGTGACTTTTGCCCTTATCGTGATCGAAGAATATACCGGGAGACCTCTGGAGCTGACTGACAACAACCCTTTCCGTCCCGTTTATAATAAAAGTACCCTTTTCCGTCATTATCGGAAGGTTTCCGAAGTAAATCTCCTGTTCTTTGATGTCCCGTATTTCGCGCTGGCCGGTTTCTTTGTCCACATCATAGACAACCAGGCGCACGAGCAGTTTCAGCGGAGCACCGTAGGTCATACCTCTTGCTATACATTCCTGAACATCGTATTTAATCTCGCCGAAGGAGTAAGAAACGAACTCAAGCCTTGCAGAACCCGATATGTCTTCTATTGGAAAAACCGAAGTAAATACTTCCTGTAGTCCTTTCTTTTCTCGCTTTTCCGGAGGAACGTCCATCTGCAGGAACTGGTCATAGCTGGACTTCTGCATCTCAATGAGGTAGGGTATTTCCAGAATCTGGCGTATTTTCCCGAAATTCTTTCTTACCCTATATTCATGGGTCAAAGCCGTTGCCATGGCTTCTCCTGTCACCTCTGTTTTGTTTTGTTTTCTCTTCACCACTTCAAAAGCGAAGTCGGAAACCGGTTTCACACCCGACCGGTTTCCGACACATTGTAACATCTAAATCTCAGATGGCTACTTAATTTCTACGGTGGCTCCGGCTTCCTGCAGTTTCTTGGCGATCTCTTCGGCTTCCTCTTTGGAAATTCCTTCTTTAACCGTAGAAGGTACATTCTCGACGAGTTCCTTGGCTTCTTTGAGACCCAGGTTTGTTATGGCACGGATTTCTTTGATCACCTGAATCTTCTTATCTCCCACACCGGTAAGCACCACCGTAAACTCGGTCTTTTCTTCTTCGGCAGGAGCTGCTTCAGCAGGAGCTGCTCCAGCAGGAACCGCGGCGGCAACGGCCACCGGAGCCGCGGCGGTCACACCGAAACGCTCTTCCAGCTCCTTTACGAGTTCGCTGAGTTCAAGAACCGTCATGTTCTCGATGAACTTTATTACATCTTCTTTGGTAATCTCTGCCATTTCCTTTATCCTCCTTTATTCGCCCTGTTCTTCTTTTTTTGCCCTGATAGCTGCAAGCACTCCGACGAAAGACCTCGGCACACCGCTGAGGACGCTCACCAGGCCGGTAGGTACGGCCACAAGAACACCCAGAAGTTTGGCCATTAGCTGCTCTTTTGTGGGCAAATCGGCCAGAGCCAGCACTTCCTGGGGTGTGAGGAGCCGATTGCCAAGCGCTCCGGCTTTGATTTTTAGCTTTTCGTTTTCTTTTGAGAACTTCTTCAGCAACCGAGCGGGAACCGTTGGATCGTCGTAGCCAATGGCAATGGCACAGGTTCCCTCAAGCAAGGGCTCCAGGACTGCGGCGGAAGTGTCTTTACAGGCAATCCTCATGAGAGTGTTCTTAACCACTTTGTACTCTACCCTGTGCTCGGCCAGCAGATCACGCAGTTGAGTCATCTCCGCAACCGTAAGCCCTTTGTAATCCGTAAGTACCGTAGCGCTTGCCCTCGAAAGCTTCTCTCTGAGCTCCTCAACTATCTGCTCTTTCTTCTGACGTGTAAGACTCAAATGACCCCACCCTCCTTTCTTTCCTGCCTTCGTGCTTCCTCCGGCATCGAATCCTCTGCACGATACGCGGCCCTCTCTTGAGGTCCGTAAACAGGGCGAAGGATATTCCATGCCCCGTCGGTCCCCTCACCATCTCGGCGGGCCCCGCCAAAAGGCGGATTTAAACACCCGACCATCGGGCGTGCCAGCTGTCTTCGATGCGTGAAAGCACCAAGGGCAGTTATTTCAGAACACATAACCGTGTTCCACTGCTCTACTGTTCAAGGGTTCCAAGCAGAACCCTGACGTCATTGGGATCAACCTTTATCCCGGGACCCATTGTGGTCGAGACGGCAACGCCTCTTATGTAGGTACCCTTGGAAGCCGCCGGTTTTAACCTTATCAGCGTATCTATAAAGGCCGCCATGTTTTGAAGAAGTTTTTCGGGCCCGAAGGAAACCTTGCCCATGGGAGCATGGACAATACCGGCCTTATCCACTCTGAAATCAAGCTTCCCTGCCTTGATCTCCTTAACGGCCCTGGCCACATCAAAGGTTACAGTTCCGAGTTTGGCATTGGGCATAAGACCTCTAGGTCCGAGAATCTTTCCGATCTTTCCGACGGCTCCCATCATGTCCGGTGTGGCGACGGTTTTATCAAACTCCAGCCAGCCTTCCTTCTGGATTTTTTCTATGTATTCCTCGCCGCCCGCATAATCTGCGCCCGCATCGAGAGCTTCCTGAACCTTTTCGCCCTTCGCAAAGACCAATACCCTGACCTGTCTGCCGAGTCCGTTGGGAAGAACCACGCTTCCACGAACCATCTGATCGGCGTGTCTGGGGTCTACTCCCAGGCGCACGGCAATATCGACGGTTTCATCAAAGTTGGCGTAGGAACATTCAAGAGCCAGTTTAACGGCTTCTTCAAAGGAATACCTTCTGGTCGGGTCAACCTTAGCCTTCGCAGCAAGATACTTTTTGCCTCGCTTTGCCATAGCTTCTGCCTTCCCCTATCGGCTTCTGAATTTAGTCCACTATCTCTATACCCATGCTTCGTGCAGTACCTTCAATCGTTCGAATTGCCGCATCCAGATCCCTTGCATTAAGATCGGGAAGCTTAAGCTGTGCTATCTCCTTGACCTGTTCGCGCGTCACCGTTCCCACCTTTACCCTGTTGGGCTCGCTTGAACCTTTGGCTATTTGAGCAGCCTTCTTCAAAAGCACGGAAGCGGGAGGAGTCTTGGTAACAAAGGTAAAAGACCTATCGGCATAGACGGTTATGACCACGGGAATGATCATACCCTCCTGCCCCTGAGTCTTGGCGTTAAAAGCCTTACAAAACTCCATAATGTTAACACCATGCTGACCCAGGGCAGGTCCGATAGGAGGGGACGGATTTGCCTGTCCTGCGGGAACCTGAAGCTTTATGTTGGCAATCACCTTTTTAGCCATTTCCTGAACTCCTTTAACCCTCAACTACAATTTTGATATCTGCGTAAAGTCGAGTTCAACCGGAGTGGGGCGACCGAAGATGCTGACGAGAACCCTGACCTTACCCTTTTCCGTTAAAACTTCATCAACGACGCCGTGGAAGTTGGCAAAGGGACCGTCTTCCACCCGCACCCTGTCACCCGGTTCAAAGGAATACTTGGGTTTGGGCTTTTGTGCCCCTTCTTCCATTTGTTTTTTTATCTGTTCAACTTCCTCGTCAGGAATAGGAACCGGCCTGTCTTTACTGCCTATCAAACCCGTAACCTTGGGAGTTGTTCTCACCAGATGCCAGGTTTCATCATTAAGAACCATCTGGACGATAATGTAACCCGGGTAAAACTTTCGGGACGAAGCCTTTCGCTTTCCCTGTACGATCTCTATGACCTTTTCGGTCGGAACGAGAATCTCGCCAAAATAGTCCTGCAGGCCGGCCACCCGGGCCCGTTCCTGAATGGCCGCCTTTACCCTGTTTTCAAAACCCGAGTAGGTATGCACTATGTACCACTTTTTCTTACGCTCACGCTCAACCACGTACTCTTTCTCCCTAACCTATCAGAAACCGGACAAGCCGGCTCAGTATCGCATCCACCAATCCGAGATATATCCCGAAGGCAATAACGACCACGAGAACAACAGCGGTAGTCCCTACGGTTTGTCTGCGGGAGGGCCAGACAACTTTTTTCAATTCGTACACCACTTCCCGGAGGTATTGCTGAAGCATCTTCGGATAGCGTGTTAACCTGGCTAAGCCCGCGGTTTCCGGAACCTTTCTGGCTGCCTGTTTTTTTGCCATATCACCATCTCACAATGACATCTTCCTTTTCTCTGGATCAGGGACAGGAAGTAAACCTTCCCGCCCTAACTCCTCTACTTCGTCTCCTTATGAACCGTATGCTTCCTGCACTTAGGGCAATATTTCCTGAAAGCCAGCTTATCCGGCGTGGTCTTTTTATTCTTCGTTGTAGTGTAGTTACGGTTCTTGCATTCAGAACATGCCAGAATCACATGAACTCTCATGAATCACACCATCCCTGTTTTCTATTCAATTATCTCCGTAATTACTCCGGCGCCTACTGTTCTACCGCCTTCACGAATTGCAAATCGAAGCTCCTTCTCCAAAGCAACGGGCGTAAT
>NZ_FOUU01000016.1 GCF_900114975.1 Thermodesulforhabdus norvegica | reverse complement strand
GGGCTCTGTCGTCTTTTCCTTAGGGAACCGCCCCGCCGGAGGCATAAGCCGGAGCGAAACGGCCTTGACAACCCGAAGGGCTTGCCGGTTTTGGGCCTGGTATCATGGAAAAAGGACAAGGGCCTAGCAGCCAACGCCTTTTCCTCAGTGCAACCGCCAAAACCGCCTTCCGTTCATCAGGCCCAAAACCGGTTGTCAAGGCCTGGAGCGAAGGCCGAAGGGGTATGACCCTTTGATTCCGCCAACCATAAACAACGGAGGATCATCGTCTTTTCAATAACGTGAATTTTGGTCTTGATTCATAGGGGTCATTACAAGGGCACGAATATAAGTGAGGGTAGGGGTACGACACTGCCTTTTCAGCTATTCGGAGCCCCCTTTCTCAATCCCTATAAACTGCTGAAACCTTTTATGGCGATATGCGATTCTTCTGTAACTTTAAGGCCGGTCTATTTCGAGCCGCTGGCCGATAAATGGCAAGGTAGAAGGTGTGGCGGGTTTCATATACACGTTCTTAACGGGAAAGGCTTCCGGCCTTTCAGATTCGGGTTGTCAATCCTGCGTCTTTTGCTTGAGTTATTTCCCGAAGAATTTGAATGGATACCTCCGCCTTACGAGTACGAATTCCGGAGGCTTCCCATTGACGTCATACTGGGAAGTGAAAGGGTCAGGGAGGCCCTGGAGTCGGGAAAATCCCTTGAAGAAATCGAAGGCTTATGGACCGATGAGCTTAATGAATATCTCGAAAGAAGAGACTCCTGCCGTCTTTATACTTAGCGAATGAGTTTTCCTATGCGGTTCCACCGGATAAAGAATTTGTCCGGATTTGGGTTCATCGAGCCTTTTCCGTTCCAGGACCAGTAAATAATGAAAGCTTTGCCTTTGAGGGCAGAATAGTCGACGAATTTCCAGAACCTGCTATCGTAGCTTTCGTCTCTATTGTCCCCCATGACAAATAGACTGTGAGGGGGCACACGAAGAGGGCCCAGGTTGTCTCTGGGACTTGCATCTGCGGGAAAGACGCGCGGGTCTGTGTGTTGAACATAAGGCTCCACGAGCAATTTGTCGTTTATGTAAACTTTCTTGTTTCGAATGAGGATTTTATCTCCGGGTAAACCTATTACTCTCTTTATGAAGTCTTTGCTGGGGTCGAGGGGATATTTAAAAACAACGACGTCTTTGCGTTTGGGATCTGCTCTATGCCAGATCACAGTGTCGAAGAAAGGGACTTTCACATCGTAGGCGAATTTGCTTACCAGAATATGATCGCCTACCAGCAATGTGGGAATCATCGAGCCTGACGGGATCTTGAAAGCCTGCACTATAAAGGCTCTTACGAATAAGGCCAGTATAAGGGCAATCAGGATTGATTTCGCATATTCCCAGAGAGTGTCCCAGGCTGATTTCCCGTTTCTTTCTTCTTTGCCTGTCACCTGCATTCTCCTTAATTCGGTAAAATTTGAATTAAAAGCTTGCAAAATGACAACGGGCAATGTACATATTTCAAAAAAAATAGCAAGATGTCTTTGTGTCTTTGATTAGGGAGCTGTAGTTCGGTAACAGGACTGTCAAGAGAAGGGGCGAGGTATTTATGGCTTTCCTGTCCCTGCGCAAGGGTCGTCAGCTCGTCGGTGTGGATGTAGGAACGGGCGCCATAAAGGTGGCCTTACTGAAAGGTGGTCGAAATAAATTTGTCCTGGAAAAATTGGGTATTTCTGAAGTTCCTCAAGGTACTTTTCAGGGCGGTCTGATTGCCGATATGAACACTCTCGTGGACGTGCTTAAGGCTTTATGGCGTAATCTGGATCTGGGGAAGACCCCCGCTGCCGTTGCTATTTCCGGCAAGGAGGTAATCATTGACACTCCCGAGCTGGAAATAAGTGGAAAAATGGGGCGGAACTTTTATGCACGGATGAGAGAGCAGGCACGGGAGTATATCCAATATCCCCTGGATGAGCTTTATTTCGATTGTGATATCTTATCTTCGGCGGGATCGAATTCCGGAAAAGCCTTAATGTTGTTGGCCTGTGTAAAAAAAGCCATCCTCGACGATCTTGTTCTTTTGTTTAGAAGAGCTGAAATAGGATTGTCGGTTGTTGACATAAGCTACTATGCTTTGTTTAACGGATTTGAAACAATTTCGGGGCTGGTCAAGCGGGATGGTGTCATCGGTATAATGAATGTCGGTGCCACATCAACCGATTTGGTGATATCGGTAGACGGTATTCCACGTCACTGCCGTACGGTTATGCGGGGGATGGACGATCTTATCTTCCAGGTTGCCGATACTCTGGGTGTGTCCTTTGAAGAGGTACAGGGCTCTTTTCGGGGCAGCGGCATTTTGCAGACCGTTCCCGAGAAGGATTTTAAAGAAACAGTGTCTTATGCCCTTGAACAGTGGCTTGGAGAGGTCAAGGGTAACATTGATTATCTCAGGGATTTCGGTGGGTTGTCTGAGATTGAGGACTTTTTCGTTTGTGGCGGACCTGCTTGTATGAGCGGCTTTGAAACGGTGGTTAAAAAATATGTGGGTGTTAGAAGTTGCAGGATTTACAACCCGATAGAAGGGTTGTCCCTTGGAAAAAATATAGATAGAAATTATGCAATATCCGTCGGTCCGCAGTTTGGAGTTGCTATTGGGCTTGCCCTGAGAAAAGAAGGAGACAAAAAGATATGATCAGGATAAATCTCCTTCGTGAAAAGGTTCAGAAACCGCCGAGTGTATTGTGGCAGCTCTGGGTTTATTTGCTTACCGTAGTTGTTGTTTCCGGTCTTGTGGGATACGTTGGATGGAACCAGAAACGTCAAATAAATAGTTTAACCAGAGAAAAAGCAAGGATAGAAAGAGAGATCAAGCTGTACCAGAAGTACGATAAGCTCGTTAAAGAACTGGAAGCAAAAACGGCGGAGATAAAGCGTAGGAGCGAGATAGTAAAAAGCCTTCTGAACGACAGAGACTATGCGGTGAGGGCCCTTGCACTGATTGCCGTCTTAACACCGAGCGATTCTATGTGGTTCGAGACAATTCAGTATAACGACGGCTCTTTGACCCTCAAAGGTTATGCAAAGAGTGATGAAGTTATAGTGGATTTTATCAGACGATTAGAAGGATCGCCCTATGTGCTGAGGGATAGTGTAAGGCTTATACGGACGAAGACGGATGAGTACCTCGGGAGAGCCCTCAAGAGCTTTGAAATGGAGGTAAAGGTTCTCCCCTTTTCGCAGGTTGTTTCCGGGAAAGGAACCGGAGAAAAAGAATTGTCAAAAAGATAGCAACGGTGAGAGGTGCCATGGCAGAAAAAGTTTCACCCTTTGTCAGAATTGAAGAGTCTTTGAAGAATCTCGATAATAGGCGGAAAGTTCTAATTATGGTGCTGACGGTTGCCTTAATCGTAGGAGGCTTCTGGTACTTTTTCTATCGTGATTACGATAAGACGATAAAACGCCTTCGTCAGGATGTAACTTCGGCACGCCAGCAGCTTACACGTCTGAAACAGGCAAGTGTAAAGGCCAAACAGCTCGAAGAAGAACTGGCAATGGCTCAAAGGGCTCTCGACGAGTTACTTGTGGCTCTTCCGGAGTTGAGAGAAATCCCCGGTATTCTTCAGTCGGTCTCCGAGATGGGAGCTAAAGCTGGTCTAGAGCAACTTCTCTTTGAACCCAAAAACGAGGAGATAAAAGATTTTTATTCCGTAATTCCGGTGGCGCTGGATTTAAGGGGTTCTTATCACACGATTGGGTTATTTTACGATCAGATAGCTCACTTTGAACGGGTGATAAGGGTCAGGTCCTTTACCCTGCAAAGACCAAAAGAAGGCGGTAACTTACTATCGGTGAAGTGCGATATTGAGACTTATAGATATCTGGGTGAACAGGCCGCTCAGCAGCAGACGGACGAATCTAAAGAGTCTAAGAAGAAGGGCTCAAAAGTTAAAAAAAGGTAAAAGTCGTGGAGGGTTGGGGCTGAGTAATGCCGTTCAGATTGGGCTTTGTTGTTCGGGTTCTGATTATCGGGTTGTTGAGTCACTCACTTGCCGGTTGTAGCTTCCTGGTCGATGACTCTTCCAAGAAGGCCTCAAATCGACAGCAGGTATCTGGCAAGAGCACGATAAGGATTAGAGATCGGGTCGTTAAAGTTGATTATCTGCGTCCGTTAGGGGCCATAAAAGATCCGAGGATAGTTATAGTAAAATCTAAAAGGCGCCTTTATCTTTATGATGGCGATGTTCTGGTGCGAGAATACCCTGTTGCACTTGGTAAGAATCCGCAGGGGCATAAAACGAAGGAAGGAGATGGAAAAACTCCCGAGGGACGTTACCTGATTTGCAAGAAAAACGGGAACAGTAAATTCTATAAATCCCTGGGCATAAACTATCCGCTGCCTTCAGACGCTGAAAAGGCTTTTATTGAAGGGAGGATCAGCGAAGAGCAGTACAAAGCCATTGTGATGGCTCACAACCTTGGTCTTCCTCCTCCATGGGATACGCCTCTGGGTGGCGCTATCTTCATACACGGGGGTGGCGCCCACGAAGACTGGACCGATGGGTGTGTGGCTCTTTACAATAGCGATATGGATGAAGTATTTGCCGTATCGAAAATCGGGACTCCTGTTTTTATTTATCCTTAATAACCCTCAGGGGCGCTTCTGTATATTGCTCCTGAAAGTGCTATCAAAAAGAAGACCAGAAAAGATGTGTGCCGGCTCAGCATAAATCCGGGATCAACAAGGCAGTGTATCATGTGAGCAGCCAATCCACCGCATATTCCGATTAGTGCGGCTGACAATGCTCGTTCGATTTGGCATCCTTCGTATCGTTTTTTCCAGCTATAGAAAAAGGGAAGCATAAGGAATATTACCAACAACAGAAGGCCGGGCAATCCGGCTTCTACAGCAATCAGAAGATACATATTGTGTACAACGTGTTTATAACCCCGAAAGATTCTGGAAAAACCGGTCCTGTCATAGATTTTAAAGACCTCGGAGAAATTATTCATACCGACACCGGTTATCGGGAATTCTTCAAATACCGATAAAGCAGCCTTATTCAAGGGCATGCGCACTGCGGCGGCTCTGTAGTCTTCTCCGAATAATCGTCCTTTTATTACGGGAGCGACGGTTACCAGTGTTAAGAAACCTATGAAGGCTATCGCAAAAACCCTGCCAACTATCTTTCGTTCCAGGATTCGCCGCCCCGTGTAGCCAACAAACCACAGGAATAATACTACCGAAATCCCAACAGGGTAGGCTGCCCAGGCGCCTCTTGATTTTGTTAAAATAAGAGCAAAAGTTCCTGATATCCAGCAGATCAGAGAGAAAATTCGGTAATAGCCTGCTTCATGGGCCAGAAAAAGCACCAGAGCCATGGGAGTGAGGAGTTCTAAGAAATAAGCTAAAAAGTTAGGATGACTGAGGGTTCCCATGGCGCGATTAACCCTTTGGTCCGGGAAAAGAGAACTTAGTCCTTTTGTCTGATCCATAAAAGAAGTTCCAGGGACATTGAGGTACTGCAATGCCGCAATCAGGGATTGTATGAGTAATGCGGCAAGAAGAAAGGTTACTGCTGTCCTTAGTAGTTCGGAGTCTTTTATCTGAGCGATTGTGAAAACGACAATTGCCAGCATTAGAAGGCGAATCAATTCGAGAAACAAAAGTCCTGGGTAACGCGCAACAAGAAGACCAGAGATGCCCCATAAAAAGTAACTTATGATTACAATTAGCTCTACGGGGAATAAAAAAAACTTCCTGTTTGCAATGTTATTTATAAAAATCAGTAATAGCAGCATCAATGTCAGAATCCAGGCAACTGAAATGGATATGCTTGAAGCAGAACCCACATGCTTGATAACAAGAAAGTTAATATCCGCATTGATGGGGATAGAAAAAGCGATTGACGCCAGCAATATACGCTGCGCATATGAAGAAAAAATTATTATTATGCACAAAAATATCATTGCTAAGGCAAGCGCAATGGAAAACTTGATCGGAAGCCGTGATACGTAGATACCGATCGCCGTTACAAAAATCCCCACAAAGGAGGTTAGGATAGTTATGATAAGTCTGTTCAACCCGGCAAGCATCAGATCATTTCGTATATAAACTTTGGAATGTAATACTTTTTCCGATTCAAAACACCACCGATTATATTTACCTTTGAACTTCTGAGGCGGCCCAGAACAGTTCGGATGGCTTTCGTTCGTGTTCTGTGGGCTTCAACTACATAAACGATTCCGTCAAGTAAGGACATCAGGGGTACGAATTCGGGGAAATCACCTGCGGGAGGAAGATCGATAACCACCATGTCGAATTTATCACGAAGAGCATCTAGTATCTGTTGTACCCTGGTGAGAAAGGGTGCGGTGCTTTTCAGATCAACGGCACCGGAAGGCATTACCATAATTTCGGTATCACCTACCGGTAAGATGGCCTCCTGGGGATCGAGAGAATCTTTTGAGATTAGGTCGGTAAACCCCGGTTGCTGATTTGTCCCGAATAGAGCATGTATCTTTGGATTGTGAAGGGCAGCATCGACCAGAAGAAGTTTTTTTGTAGGGTATTTATCGAGGCCCTGAACGAGCATTGACGTTACGGTGGTAACCCCTTCTTTGCGATGTGTAGAGGTAAGCCCGATCAGCCTGAGCTCATTGTTTGCATTACTTGTGGCCTGAAAAAGGGATGCGGCAAGAGCGGATCCGGGAGTTTGCGTAAAAGCTCCAGAACCTGCGTATGAGAAGTCTTTTTCCTTGACTTTTGTAAAGAGCCTCATATTAACTCCGTCGTTTACTCGTGTTCTTTAGTAGAAGGGCAAAAATGATCTATTACCTCCGCTTCAATTCGGGTATTAAAGCAAGGGGCTCAAGACCGAGTTCTTCCAGGTCCGATATTCGATTTACCGTATCTGATGATAGCAATTCTTTTACGAAAGCAATTAGAACTCCCGTGGACAAAGCCAGGAAAGCCACCAAAACGATGAGCAGTTTTTTTCTCGGCCAGATGGGGGTAATAGGGGGAATGGCTCTGTCGATGATTTGAACATTTGCAATGCGCCACTTATCCATTTCTTCGGCCATTCTCAATTCTTCAGCCTTTTTCTTGTAGAGAAGGTAAGTCTCTTCCAGTAGTTTCTTATTTCTTACCAGCTGTTCGTATTTCACCTGATGCGCGGTAATTTCTGAAAGTTTCTGACGGTTCTGCTCCAGTTGTGCAAGTAGTTTGTCTCTCTGGGCTTCTAAATTCGTTCTCTCAACTCCGAAAATGTTTAAAAGGCTGTTAGCCTTCTGGATTCTTAATTTCTGTATTTGCTCTTTCAAAGACCGAACTTCTCTTGCCTTTGGAGTGTAGAGTTGAAGCGCCGCATCCAATGCAGACTTCACCTCGAAATATTTTTCATCGAGCGGCGCAAGATCGGTAAATTGAACACCCAGCCGACCCATCTGCGGCGTTTCAATCCACTCATCCCCACTTTGAAGCATTTTCCTTATTCCCTTTTCTTTGGAGCTTATCTCGGTGACCCTGAGATTAATTTCCATCAACTGCCTCTCAAGGTCCGATCGCTCCTGCAGGAGAAGTTCTTTCTGTCTTTCCACGTTTGATAGATCGTGCTGTGTCTGATAGGAGAGCAGGGCTTCCTCTGCCTGTCCGAGTAGATCTTCGTAAGTATGAATCTGATCCTCATAAAATTTCAGGGGCGACCTGGGGCTTATTGCTTTCGCCCTATATTTGAGATACTCCTCGGCATAGCGGTTTACGGCGTATGCGGCAAATTCGGGATCGTTCCATCTGAAAGCCATGGTTATTACATTGGATTCTTCCTGCCATGAGATTTTTAATGCCTTGCGAAGGGTCTTAAATAAATACTCCTCTTCGTTTTGCTCCGATTTCAAGCCTATTACCGTTAAAAACTGATTCCACTTGTGGAGCGCAGGTTCCACGCCGGATTTCAATCTTCCAATTATGCCCTTTTCCGATCTCGAGGGTAGCTCTTTTAACTTCTGCTTTAATTCAGGCAGAAGTCGGTAGGTAAGAGCAGGACTTTTAAGAATCTCTATTTCGTCCTGAACATTTTCGGGGCGCTCCTGAATAATGACATTATAGGGATTCTGCGGAAGAAGGCTCAAAGAGGCAATATTTTCTCTACCCAGTTTGACCAGAAACTTCACTTCGGCCTGATAAACGGGGCTTGTGGTCAGACAGTACAAAAGTGCACCGCCGACGGCAACAAAGAAAATTAAGCCTATCAGGGGTATATTTTTGAACAAAATGTTCAGTATTTCCACCGTGTCAATGCTCGAGTTTGGTTTTCGGGTCATTAGTCGCTTCCTTCTGAATGTATCTCGTAAGAAAATCCAAGACCTGCTCCGGTAAACATAAAAACGTTCTTAACATACTGTTCCATAAATCGACCTATCTTGGCAACCGGTGTAAGCGGAACGTAAACGACGCTGAGTGGCGGCAATATAATATCATCTTCCACGGTCAATCTGTCCATGACACGTTTAACGCTGATAGTTCGTGTGCGGGTTTCTCCATCCTCCGTCCAGTAGAGTACTCCAACACGGTTTATGTCCCCTTCCGATGTAATACCACCCGCTGTTGCCAAAGCCTGGGTGATTGTGATGGGGCCTTCGGGTATAATGATCCCTGGATTTCTAACGGCTCCGAAAACAAAGATTCTTGTTCCCCGTATTTCAGAAATTCGGCAGTGGATATTAACACCCGGAGCTTTCTCGGCAAACAACCTGTTGGTAAATTTCTCCAGGTCATCGACTGTTCTTCCCGCCGCTTTAACCTGACCTACAAATGGTAACTGTATCGTTCCGTCCGGAGCAATTACAATGGTTCTTTCCCATCCCTTAGTGGGGTGATCCAGCGACATTCTTGCCAGTTCGGCCTTTGATCTGTACTCAAGGACCTGAACATTTACGACGGGGTCTCGGAGCATGTCTGAATAAAGTCGGGCGATCTTTTCGGCCAACTCCGATGGTTTCTGATTAATTGCGTATACTTCACCTTTTACGGGTAGCGTTATCATCCCGTCGGGCCTTATGGTATAATCCCTGCTGAATTGTGAGTGGTAGAAAAAGTCCACACGGATTTTGTCTCCGACCTTGAGCCGATAGCCGTCCTCTTCCTGGACCGGGTTGATAATGTACATTACTTCAAGGACGTCACCGGGCAGAAGTCGATAAGTTTTAAGACCCGTAAGGAGTGAACTCACGAGCTGACGTCTATGTTCATCCTTCACTTTTTCCGATCGTTCATCAAGATAGGTTATATCACCTCCGATACTTTTTTCATAAGGTCTGCTAACGCTGCATCCAGAAAGGATGGAGATAGACGTACAGGTAATCAGAAAAATCGTTAACAGTTTCACCACTTTTTTCACGATTTTACCCCTCAAAAAGGAAGATGCTCTTTCGGGATTTTTCTAAAAGCTATAATAGCATCTTCGTAGCTGTCAAAAGGCCCGACATAAACCCTGTAGACCGTACTTCCTTCTTCCGTAAAGGATCGTAGAAAGACGGAATCCGATAACTCTTTCAACTTTAGTAACATATCCTGAGCTTCATCACGGGTAAAGGACGAAAAAACATGGACGAAATATCGGCCTTCGATGTCCGATATTATAAAGGTATCTTCGGAAATGCCTGGAAATACAAGATTCTGACCGCTACGAATGAGGTTTATGTCTTTAAGGCCCGGATTTGCGCTTCGAACAAGATCCAGAAGGGTTGAGTTAACTTTTCCGTAGTGTTCTTTTATAAGCTTTAACAGATAGTCTCCGGGTTGAACCTTTATTTTCTTTGCCTTTGCAAGCGCTTCAGCATTGTTTCCGGGAATAATGATCTGGCTTTTTCCATCACTGAATCGGCCCTGGAAATGCCTCAAAGGACTGTTTTCAATAACTTCAATTGACGCCGCCCTTTCAATATTGTCCAGTTTAAATACCTCATCCGGGTTGATGTTAAGTGAAGGCGATAAAGTTACCATCTTTTCAGGGCTTGCCACGTAAGGAGAACTGGCCTTTACAGACCGGTAGAAGAAAACTTCTTTTTTCAACAGCGCTATGGTGAAAAACAAGGCTAAACATAACAAACTTACCACAAGGAGTCTTGCATCAAAGAAATTTCCTCTTACCGTCTCAAGGGGAATTAGTTCTCCTCTGGTAATCTGGCGTGCCATTCTTGCAGAGATTTTTCGCCTGTTTTCGGCGTACCCGAGAAGAAGAAGGCCGTCACACATTAGATTTATCAAACGAGGAATACCTTTTGTCCTTTTGTGGATTAGCTTCAGTGCGCCCTTTGTGAAGGGTATTTCATAGGATCCTGCCAGAAGCATACGGTGGCGAATGTAGTTTTCCGTTTCTTCCCGATTAAGAGGCTTCAGTGTTTTCCAGATGGTGATTCTCTGAAAAAGCGGCTTCATCTTTTCGGATTTGATTTTATCACCCAGTTCATTCTGGCCTACCAGGACTATGTTTAAAAGTCGTCTGTTTTCTGCATGTATGTTGGAAATGAGCCTTACATATTCGAGAGACTCCGATGATAAGTTTTGTGCTTCATCGATAATTATCACGACCTTTTTTCCCTCTTGTGCCAGATGCAGCAGCCTTTCCCGGATCTTGGCGGCCATTTCGACCACGTTTTCATGACGGTCAAAATTCACGCCTATCCTGTCGGCCAGAATTTTCAGCAGTCCTATCAGGGAATCAAAGGGGTAATCAATGTATATGGAGATGACCGAATCAGTCAGCGAATTAACCAGAAAACGGGCAAGGGTAGTTTTCCCCGTCCCCACCTCACCCGTCACGACCATACACCCTTTATCGTTGTCTATACCGTGCTGTAATGCTGCAAGAGCTTCTCTGTGGTCAGGAGATTCGTAGAAAAAGGCAGGATCCGGGAGGGTCGTAAAAGGGTTTTTGTGAAGACCGAAAAACTTGATGTACATATCTATACTGCCCCGTGACCGGTTATCACGGCTTTTACGGTTTTAAGCAGTATTTTGAAGTCCAGGGCCAGTGACCAGTTGTCTATGTAGTACATATCCAGCTTCATCCACTCATCAAAGGGAATGTCGCTTCTACCGCTTACCTGCCACAGTCCGGTTATACCGGGCTTTACGCTGAGTCGTCTTAAATAGCCATAATCAACAACTCGCTTGTAGTCGGTCAGAGGCAGGGGTCTGGGCCCTACGAGACTCATTTCACCCTTTAATACATTAAAAAGTTGTGGAAGTTCGTCAATGCTGGCTTTTCTGAGTATTTTCCCTACTCTTGTTATCCGGGGGTCATCTTTGAGTTTGAAGGCTGCTCCTCCTGTCTCGCTCAATTTTTCGAGTTCCTTCAATCTTTCTTCTGCATCAACGTACATTGTTCTGAACTTGTAGATGGTAAAAGGGCGCTTGTACCGGCCTAAACGCTGTTGTCGAAATAAAACGGGACCAGGGGATGACAGCTTTATTGCAAAAGCGGCTATTATCATTAACGGTGAGGTGGTGGCTATAAGTATGGCGGAACCCAGAAGATCGATAAGCCGCTTAAGGGTTCTGTGGGCTAAACTGTCCAGTAAAGGTGAGCCGGTAGAGATTTCTTCAGGAAAGTCGGCCTTATCACTACGGCGAGCCGATGTGTGATCCTTTAAGGTGTAGAGAGACCTCACCGATACCGGAATCCCCTGCCTGACACAGGCATCGATAACATCAATTATTTTGTCATAATAAGATCTGGCAGGTAAACACATATAAACGTGATCTATAATTTCCCTGCTCAAGACCTCTTCGAACCTGTCCAGGCCCTTTATGAAGCGGCAATCAGATAACTCGCATTCAAGGTCATTCGTGAGAACATCGTCAATGATGAACACGAAGGTTTTTTGATTGACTGCTTTGATTTCGTTCCTGAGCTTTTTGACGGCGGGGCCGGATCCAACTATAAGCAATCTTTCTGGATTATGCTCGGCAAATTTTACTATTTTTTGCGATACCTGAGGAACCATCTGGATGAAGGGAAAAAGGATTATTGTCATAGCAGTGGTAATTACTATTATAACGGCTCCATCATGAATCGTCATTGCGTTACACGAGCCCGCAACAATAGAATAAATTGCGGATTCTGTTAACGAATCTCTTTTGCTTAAAGAATAATTCCGCCGCAAAAAGATCTCGGAATTTTTTGCTTCCAGGTACAGGACGGTACATGATAGGGCGATGAGGGTGAACAAATCACTCAAACGTGAAAAGTCCTGTGGCATTCGCAGTATGGCTACTGCGCCTTCTGAAACCAGAACATAACTCAGGCATACCAGCAGGATCTTTATAAAGCTCTGAATAAAAAGCCTATGCTTTTGCCTGTCAGTAGGGATCATATTTTCTGTTTTTCCTTTTTACGTGAACAACAGTGATTGCTGAATTACACGGCTTCAGGGGTATGACCTTTCTCACAGGGAAGACCATTATTGGAATAGATCTTTTCTCCGGTGCTGCAAAACAGGGAGCTTTTCCCTAACGGAAATTACCCTTTCTTTTTTGACGGTTATCTCCAGCAGACCTTCTTCCTCGCCGGCATCTCCTAAGGGCATGCCAAAGGGATCAAACGCCGCACTCCGCCCGCAAAATCTGAGGCCTACCATGTTACAACCGGCTACGTAACAGGTATATTCAATTGCGCGGGCTTTTAGCAGGGTAAGCCAGTGATCTTCTTTACCTGTACCCGCATACCATGCCGAAATCACTACGACAAGGTCGGCATTTTGAGACGCTAAGTGGTCAAAAACCAGGGAAAAACGCAGATCATAGCATATGGCCAGCCCTATAAGCAGGTTCTTGATTCTGACGACAGGGGGAAGGGTTTGTCCGGGAGAGCTGGTTTTTGATTCCCGTATTTTCAGTGCGTCGAAAAGATGGAGTTTTCTGTATCTTGCTACTTCAACGCCCTCAGGGTTAATCAGACTTGCACTGTTAAAGGGGCGGTGGGGATCTTCTGATGGTTCCCAAAAACCGAAGATACAGTTTATCCCGTATTCTTTTGCGAGACCTGCCATCTCGGCCAGGAATCTGGAGGCTGCCGGTGCTACATGTGATGGCAGTATGCCGTTTCCCGGCAAAGCCATAAACATTTCGGGAAAGACAAGAAGCTCAATTCCCTTTTCCGCCGCGTCCCTGAAGAACTCCCTTGCCTTCTTTAAGTTTTCTTCCGGATTCGAATTCCCCTCAATCTGACACAGGCCAATTTTGATCATCGATACTCATTCCCCCGAATTATCCACCCGTTTCGACTGATGGCAGGAAGGGTAGGAGCAAAGCCCCCTTCCCACCGCAAAAATTCAGAACTTTTCGTAGTGGGTGAATTCCGAAATCTCTCGGCGTTTCGGTGCCGACGGCACTTTTGCCGGATAACCGACGGGTATCATCACGACGACTTCATATCCTTCGGGAACCTGGAGTATCTTCTTTGCTTCATCGTGATCGAAGAGCCCCACAATTACCGAACCAAGCCCCAGATCGTGAGCCCTCAGGCATAAATTCTGAGCGGCAATGCCCAGATCAAACATAAACCAGTCGCCAAACTTGGTTGTAACCTGACCTTTGTAGTATCCCGCAGCCTTGAGCCGTCCGCATAGGACGAAAACAACAGGAGCCTGTACCATCGATTTCGTTGCCGGGTTGCCTTTGGCAAGGGTGGCCTGAAGCTTTTGCTTTACTCCCTGATCGCGCACAACGATGACTTCCCAACATTGAGTATTGGCCCATGATTGGGCCCACTTAACGGCTTCAAGCATCTGGGTGACCTGTTCGTCCGAGACGTCTCTGTCTTCGAAATTACGAATGCTCCTTCGATTTACGATTGCTTCCATAAGCTCCATAACCCACTCCTCCGGGCTGAGTTTAATTCAAGATTCCTCTAAAGCTCTGCCTCTTTTCAATATCCCAGAAAAGCTATAAAGGATTCAAGTAATTTCGTGTTAAAAGCAGTTTTCATTTCGGTGCACATGATTTTAAGGGCATCGAAGGGTTTCAAAGCGTGGTTGTAAGAACGGTTCATTGTCATAGCGTCGTAGGAATCGATAATCCTGAGGATCTGAGCCCCGGGATGTATATCACGGAGTTTTAGTCCTTCAGGATATCCGGTACCGTCGGCATTCTCGTGGTGCTGATAGATCATAATAAGACCCCCACCGGGTATTATATTTCGGTGGGGAAGCATCAACCTGTAGCCGCTTAACGGATGTTTCCTGACTATTTCAAATTCTTCGGGGGCCAGAGGTTCCGGTTTTAAAAGAATTTGATCGGGGATCTCTATTTTCCCAATATCGTGGAAAAGAGCACCGGCTCCCAGAGACAAGAGATTCGCTTCTTTAATTCCCATAAAGCGCCCAAAGGCTATTGAGAAGAAAGCGACCTGAACGGAGTGCGCAAAAAGTGTGTAGTCCTTTGCGAAGGCCTTAATAATTAGCGAGGGAGACACATGAGACATCAGGGCGAACCTTACATAATGTCGCACGATATCCAGCCCCGTCTGCACGTTCCGCCCTGATCGAGGATTTTGGTAAAGGTATTTTATTACATATTCTGCATTACGGTAGAGCGTTACGTTTTTTTTCTCCTGGGTAATGTAAGGGTTGTCGACGATGGAAGAAAGCTTTCTAACAGACTGCTCAATAAATGACTCAAACTCCTTGTTGTGAACAAATATCGTCTGTATCTTATTTTCCTGAAAGAACTTTTTCCACTGTGGGGTGAATTCCCCGCCCCGATCGACAATCTTCCAGAATTCGACTTTCTGACTCCGGGAGAAGGGAAAATAGAGGGCGAAGTTCAGCGGTGTCTTCAAGGGAATATCATCTATCGAGACCTGGACATATTCACCTTCGTCCCTCAGTTCGGAGATGATTACCTTGCTGACTCTTATCAGTGAAGGTTTTATATTTTCGGGATTCATGGTCAAGCCGTTTCACCGATTCATGAAGTGCACTTGACATTTGTAACGAAAATTATATTCGGAAGGAAAGTAAATTACCACCTTTTTTGATACGGTCGATTGTACCGATCCCACCTTTTCGCCGGAATGGTCAGAATTAATTGTTTTAGAGCGCTGAAAAATGTTTAGACCCTTTAATTTCAGATTTCCCCTTTTCTCAGAATCTGTTAAATTTTGCTACCCGGTTTGGTAATCGGTTGGAAGGAGAGATCGCATTACGGATGGTGTGATATGGGAGAGAAGCGAAGGGATGATCAGACGGTGGGGCAGGGGGTTAAGAAGGGTCGCAGGCAGTATGAGATTGATATTTTTCGTGCCTGGTGCAAGTCCTGTGGTATTTGTGCTGCCTTTTGTCCTGTGCAGTGCATAGAGATGGATGAGGAGGGGAATCCTCAGGTTGTGGCGTCTGAGAAGTGTACGGGCTGTGGGTGGTGTGAGACGCACTGTCCGGATTTTGCCATAAGCGTGCGGCCCAGAAAAGAGAATCAGCTGGAAGCGGTGTAGAAGGTTGTGAAACGTTATGCCGAAGGGGAGTGATGAGGTAGTGACCGGAGAGATGGGACGACCTGTTTTGTTGCAGGGTAATGAGGCCATAGTGGAGGGTGCTCTTGCTGCCGGGTGCAGGTTTTTTGCGGGGTATCCTATAACGCCGGCTACTGAGATAAGTGAGGCGATGGCCGTCAGGCTTCCTGCTCTTGGTGGTACTTTTATACAGATGGAGGATGAGATAGCCAGTCTTGG
>NZ_FOUU01000015.1 GCF_900114975.1 Thermodesulforhabdus norvegica | reverse complement strand
ACACCTCAGCCCTAAACTTCGTATGAGGCGTTATACTACCAGGCTTCGCCACCACCTGACCACGCTCAACCTCATCCCTCTTCACACCACGAAGCAATATACCTATGTTATCACCAGCTCGCCCCTCATCCAAAACCTTACGAAACATCTCCACACCAGTACAAACCGTCTTTATCGTCGGTCCAAAACCTACTATCTCCACCTCATCTCCAACCCTGATCACACCTCGCTCCACTCTACCAGTAACCACCGTCCCTCGACCGCTTATCGAAAACACATCCTCTATCGGCATCAAAAAAGGCTTGTCCACATCACGCACAGGCTCCGGTATGTAATTGTCTATCGCATCCATCAACTCAAATATACAACGCGCATCCTCACTATCAGGATCATCCGCCTCCAACGCCTTCAACGCAGAACCCTTCACCACTGGAACCTCATCACCAGGAAAACCATAGGTGCTCAACAACTCCCGAACCTCCAACTCCACCAACTCTATCAACTCAGGATCATCCACCATATCCACCTTGTTCAAAAACACCACTATATAAGGCACCCCAACCTGCCTCGCCAACAATATGTGCTCCCGCGTCTGAGGCATCGGTCCATCATCCGCAGCCACCACCAATATCGCTCCATCCATCTGTGCCGCACCCGTTATCATGTTCTTGATATAATCCGCATGACCAGGACAATCCACATGAGCATAATGCCGCTTCTCCGTCTCATACTCCACATGCGCCGTCGCTATCGTTATCCCCCTCGCCCGCTCCTCAGGCGCCTTGTCTATCTGATCAAAAGGCACATACTCCGCAAAACCCTTCTTCGCCAACTGCTTCGTTATCGCCGCCGTCAACGTCGTCTTACCATGATCTATATGTCCTATCGTTCCCACATTCACATGAGGCTTCTTCCTCTCAAACTTCTTCTTTCCCATCGCCGTCTCCTCCTAACGCCTGAGTAAAACTCGCCGCCCCGGCTACCCTGACTTCTTTGCCCACCGTCGTTTGGACAAAAAAAATGGAGCCCACGACCGGGCTCGAACCGGTGAACCTCTTCCTTACCAAGGAAGTGCTCTACCTCCTGAGCTACGTGGGCTTCCGTACTCTTATCTTCTCACTTTTAACTTCCACCCATGTAGTTCATCGACAATGGCCCATCCCGGTCGCCACCGTCTCCTACATGTTTATCTGGTGGAGAGGGGAGGATTCGAACCTCCGAAGGCGTATGCCGGCAGATTTACAGTCTGCTCCCTTTGGCCGCTCGGGAACCTCTCCACCCAAGCCGCACCACTATATCAGCTTTTGTGGTGCTTTGCAAGATTTTTTATTCTGGAGCTGGCGATGGGACTCGAACCCGCAACCTGCTGATTACAAATCAGCTGCTCTACCGATTGAGCTACGCCAGCTCCATAGCTGTCATTTCTTATATAACGATAACTCCAGCATCGTCAAGACGGCATTGGGGCTCACAAACAAAGCATCGGGTCTCTATCGATTGCAAAAGCAACCCCTCGACGCCTCCATAAATTCAGTGCATCGTAACCGGCAATCACCCGAAGTAACTCGCTCATCTCTCTGCCGGTTTTACTTTTCACAAGAATGTGCCACCGATACAAGCCTCTCAGTCTAAAATAAGGCGCAGGGGCAGGCCCCAGAATCTGCACACCTTCTTTAGCAATTCGCCTCATAAAAGATCCCAGTTCGTGCACTGCCCGGTAAACTTCATCTCGATCTCTGGATGTGCAGATCACCCTCGCCATTTTCACAAAAGGCGGATAGGAAAGAATCTTTCTCGATTTCAGCTCCAGGTCACAGAAGGATTGATAGGCGTGAGAACTCAGGGCTTTGAAAATATAATGCTCGGGATTATAGGTCTGGATAATCACATGGCCTCTGGTTTTCCTTCTTCCCGGGCGCCCACTTACCTGAAACAGTTGCTGGGCAGTAATCTCACCGGCCCTGAAATCGGGAAGCCCGAAGCCCAGGTCGGCATGAATTACCCCGGTCAGACTTATCCCCGGGAAATCATGCCCCTTGGACAGCATCTGAGTTCCCACAATGACCTGAGCCTCTCCCCTGCGCACTGCATTAAGTTTTTTCACAAGAATTTCCATATTTTCTACGGTATCCCTGTCTATGCGCTCGATACGGGCGCCGGGCAGAAGCTTTCGGACTTCTGCTTCCACCCTTTCGGTCCCTATACCCAGAAAGACGAGCACACTTTTTTCACACTTCGGACATACCGTAGGAACCTCTTTTATTGCCCCACAGTAGTGGCATTTGAGCACATTTTCGCCGGCGTGATAGGTCATTGCAACACTGCAAAGATCACACTCCACCATATGGCCACAGCGGCCGCAGAGAGCACACGCGGCAAATCCCCTTCTGTTCAGGAAAAGCAGTGTCTGCATTCCCTTTTGGTAGTTTGCTATCATCAATTCTCGTAGTCTGCCGGACAGGATTTTCCCACCTTTTTCCCTGCGCATGTCGACGACTTCAATCACGGGCATGGTATCGTCTTGACCGCCTTCGCCGCTTCTTATCCGTTCGGGAAGGACCAGCAACCGGTATTTCCCCGTTTTGGCGTCAAAATAAGACTGAACAGAAGGCGTAGCCGACCCGAGAAGTATCGGAATCCCCAAAATGTCCGCTCTCATTATGGCGACATCACGGGCGTTATACCTGAAGCGGTCGTCCTGCTTGTAGGATGAGTCATGTTCTTCGTCCACGATGATCAGCCCACAATTACGTACGGGGGTAAAAACGGCCGATCGAACCCCAAGGACAATCCTTTTCAGACCGTCCCTGGCCGCACGCCACTGATCCAGCTTCACATCGGGCTCAAGACCGCTGTGCCACAGGGCCACACTATTCCCAAACCGGCTTTTGAAAAGGGCCTCCATCTGAGTAATCAGAGCTATTTCGGGAACAAGGACAAGCACTCCGCGGTCTCGGGCGAGAACACGCTCACAGAGCCTGAGATAAACTTCGGTCTTTCCACTGCCCGTAACACCATAAAGAAGAAAAGAACTGAATCCGCCTTTTTCGGCCGCATCGAGAACCTGCTCCATGACGGTCTTTTGATGATTCGTGAGCTCAAAAGGCCCCTCAACCGGAACATCCTGCGCATAAATCGATTCTAAAACAGAAGTATCCTCTTCCTCGGTTTCCTTTATCCAGCCCTTTTTGACCCATTTTCTTATCCAGTAGCGGTAATTATTACCCAGCTTTTCCCGCACCGTTGAGTAATCCACCGATCCCGGGAAGGAGCTAAAAAGAGGGAGCATAATTTCGTGAAATTTTCGGTCATCAACCTGATCGGGGCTGCACAAAATCCTTACGACCCTCCGCAACCTTTTCGGCGAAGAAGTCGAGGGAAGAAGGAAGATCCGGGAAAGGACTCCACGGTTTTCCCATCGGCGGATGGTCCAGCTTTTAATGCCGGCTCGTGCCAGTGCTTCACGGGACGCAACTCCCTCCCTCCCCCTCCTGAAGAAAATACTCCTTACCTCCTCCGGTAGAGCCTCCGGTATCTCCAACCGATAGTAGAGCCTGGGTTTCATTCTGAGTCTTTCGGGCAATATAGCCCTGAGGATCAGTCCCAGTGGGTAAACATAATATTCTGAAGCCCAAATACACAACTTCAACAGGTCCTCAGGAACGACGGGGCCGTCATCCAGACAGGCCACCATCCTTCTGATTCGACCGATTTGTTCGTTTTCCGGTAGGGCATTGAATTTGTTAACAATTATTCCCAGCTGTTGGCTTTTAATTACGGGCACTATGACCCTTCTTCCCGGAAGCGCCTCTTCCGCCAGATTCTCGGGAACTTCATAGGTAAGGCTCTTATCAAGGCCTGTAAGCAGTTGAACTCGGGCGAACATATCCTACTTTGTCCAGGTATCCAGCATGTAGGAGACCCTGAAGGAGGGGCTCAGGTATTGATAAACTTCGGGGGGGATATCGGCAGGTCTTAGCGATCGAATAATCTTTACTTCAGGAGATTCCCCAATGGAGACGATGGGGGCCTTTGAAGAAGGTACGTTCGGGTCGTAAAGCATCACGGAGACATGTTTGGGAGACCAGTGAGCCCTGGCAATTACCACTCCGACATCACCGGTATTCAACTCAACCAGCGTCCCGGGCGGGAAAACACCCATTAACCTTATGAAACGCTCCAATAAAAGGCGATCCAATTTTTGCGACAGTTTTCGGTACATATGGGCCAATGCGGCGTGAGGCGTGAAGGCCCTTTCGGGATTACGGGGATTACAGTAGTTGTCGTAGAGATTCACGATGGTTGTAATTCTAACGAGGGTGTTAATTTCTTTTTCCGTGAGCCCTCTGGGATAACCCGTTCCGTCAAGAAGCTCATGATGATCCCTTATGATCATCGTGGCCTCGGGAGAAATGCCGCTCACACGGGATGCTATTTCCACTCCATAGTCGGGATGAAGCCGATAGAATTGTTTTTCGGCAGGTGTTAACGGTTTTTCTTTGTACAAAATTGATTTTGGGATTCTTAACTTACCAATGTCGTGAAAAAGCACACCCACTCCGAGATGACAGAGGCTTTCGCCGGTAAGTCCGGCATCCCGCCCTAAGAGCAATGCCAGCATGCAGGTATTAAGAGCGTGATGGAAGATAACATCGGCTTTCTTCTTCGCATTTATCAGAAAAACAACGGCCTCGGGATCTGCCAGAAGCGAAGAAACCATGACTTCTATCGTTCGGTTGGCCTCTTTAACCGTTTCCTCGGAAAAAGAAAGCACACCCTGTATGAGCTTTTTTATTTCCACCAATTTTTCATGATAGGCCTTCTGACACTGCTGAACCTTGAGATGATGAACCTTCGCGGAGAAAGCCTTCTTTTCCGGGACGGAAGAAGCCGACGCAGACAAACTCCGATCTGTCTCGTGAACTTCCCCGGCTACATCATCTTCGGCAGTCATCGCTTCTTTATCATCTTCGGGCCTCTCGCTCTCCCCGGCATCCTTACCTGGTTGTGTGTCTTTCCGATCCACAACCTCCAACAGAAAGGGTAACTCCAGAGCGAGTATTCGTTCTACATCCTCCTGATTTCGGATGTAAACAGTCGATTTCCAGAAAGGATGGCGAAACCAGTTCAGAGGAATCCTGACCTTCATGCCCACGCGGATGTCGGCGGCGCTTATAACCCGCAAGTCCTTTTTCCTGCGCTTTTCTCCACCCAGAATTGAAACTATAGATTCAAGGACTTTCCCAAGCACTTTAATCAATCAAGGCTCTGTTTCAGTTCTTCCATTATTTTTTCGACCATACCTAAAGGATCTCTGGCCCTGAGTACAGGTCTTCCCACCACGATGTAATCGGCCCCGTTTTTTACGGCCTCTTCCGGAGTAACCACCCGCTTTTGATCTCCCCTGTCCGATGAGGAGGCCGGTCTTACACCCGGCGTAACGATAACCAGCGAGTCACCCAAAGTGCGCCTTATGGCGTGAGCCTCCTTACCGGAAGCAACCACGCCGAAACAGCCGGCTCTGGCTGCAAGGCTCGCCCTGGCGATCACGATGTCTTCAAGGGACGCCCCCGCCCCTATGGCCTTGAGATCCTCCTGATCCATACTGGTAAGAACCGTTACGGCAAGGATCCCCACCTTCGGTGCGGCTTCCACGGCGGCTTTGAGTATTGCCGACTCTGCATGAACCGTAGTGAAAGTGACACCGTGGAGGTTTATCTGCTCCATGGCTTTCGCCACGGTATTGGGAATGTCAAAAAGCTTGAGATCGAGAAAGACCTTTTTACCGCTTTCTACCAGTTCATCCACAAAAGAAAAATGACCGGCAAGAAAGAGCTGAAGGCCGACCTTGTAAAAACGCACAATTCCATCCAAACTTCTGACCCAGCTTCTTGCTTCGTCAACGGATGGCACATCCAGTGCCAGGATTAATCGCTCTTCAAGGGGTATATCCTTTCGGTACATGATCCCATCCTGCAAAAGATCAACGGAGTCTCATACAGATTCGGCACCGAAAAAGTAAACGAGTATGGACTGAAGCCTCTTTTTGAGAACCGTGTAAGAAAAATGCCGCGAAGCGACCTCGTAGTTGTGCTCCACCATTTCACGACAGTAGTCAGGGTTGTAAAGAATCTTTCTCACTTCTTCAACATTTTTCTTTGTCAGGAAACCGTCCATAACCACGAGGCGAAATCCCATAGGTTCTATGTCGCGTGCAAAAACCGCGTAACGGTTTATAAGGAGAGGTTTCTTGAAATAAACCGCTTCCAGAAAGGCGTTTCCAAAGCCTTCATAAAGGCTGGGATAGGTGATGAAGTCGGCATGAGGGTAAATGTCCCACAGCGTAAAAATCTCCCCATCCGATAAAGCACAGCTCGAGTGGTTGTTCTTTATAATCAGAGGGTCTGCTATCTTCATGTTGACCATTATAAGAGGCACGCCGTTGTCCTCGGCAAATTGTTTAAGCCATTCGGCATACTCGTATCCTTCGTCGCCGGCCTCATGAGAAATTACCAGCTTACATCGCGGATCCCGGAGCTCACGCACAAGCTCAATAGCCCATTCAATTCCTTTCCGCTGAACTATTCTGGTAGGTTGAAGTATCATGAATTCGTCGTCGGCAATACCCAGGCTTCTCCGAAACTTGAGCGTTTTCTCCGGATCAATTTCGGGCGGTTTTTCAAACTCTATCACGTTTGGAATAACCGTAGAGGAAATACCGGTCCTGTGGGCAAGCTCTTCCTGAGCGGTCGTATTAATTACCACATGGCGGATTGACGGGAGGTGAGGCGGAAAAGCCATCCTAAGATAGTCACCCACGGCGTTTACGGAAAACCTCGTCCTTTCCCAATAAAAGTCATGATGATGGGCTATCGTGGGAATTCCCGTCTCGGCTATCAGTTCCGTTATGGCGAGGCCAAGAGGTACATTCATAGGAATGGTCAGGGCATTTTCCACTATGATTAAATCGATGGAAAATTTCCGCAAGAATTCATGGAGATGCTCTTTCAGCTTGTCTCTCAGCTGGTGTATCTTCTCGGTCACCCTTCTCGACCTGTTTCTCTTACCGAAAACCTCGGTGTTAATCCACTGGATGTCTGGATGGCAGAAAAAGGCTTCCGGCACGACATAGCTAAAATCGGGATCTCGATCCACGAGCCCTGCAAACCAGTAACACCTGTGACCTGCCCGCTCAAGAACCTCCGCCCATTTACTGGATTCAAGAGACACACCATCAACACCCGCAAATCGTGTTGATATGAAGCCGATACGTAGCATAAAAGTTTGCGCCTCCCTATGAGATCGGATAAAATCCAGTGCCCCTTATGGAGCCCTCGGTAAACGCTTTATATAATAAACAACCTGATGGGATATGCCAGATAATAAAGCATGAATTTAATCATCTTCCACTACCACTTTCTGCGAGGCGGTGTGAGATCTGCCATCACGGGCAGTATCAGGGCACTTGGTGCCGCCGGTTTGCTTGAAAATATCCGGTTGCACATAATGAGCGGAAGCCCGGATGACCTGGATTCCTTCGTAAAGTCCCTTGAAGTACCGGTGTCAGGAGTTACGGTGGACAGGCGTATGGGCTACCGCAGCGAACCCTGGGAAGATGAAAAATCCTTCCGGGATGATTGTTTCAAAGTCGCCAGGGCGATTCTTTCGTTGGCAAAAGGCGAACCCACGGTCTTCTGGATTCACAATGTAACACTGGGAAAAAACCCGCTGGTTACCGCATCATGGTATCGGGCAGCCGAAATATCTTTTAAAGAGAAGCTTCCCGCCGCCTTTCTCTATCACATTCACGATTTTGCCGAATGCGGCCGACTGGAAAATCTGCTCCGATTAAAACTCTGCTGGAAAAACGGCGGCCTCGACGACTTTTACCCTCCCTTCCCGAATGTGTCCTACGCCGTGCTCAACCGGTCTGATGCAGGGCGGCTGGAAGCCTCGGGAATTCCCTCCGAGCGCGTATTCTGGCTACCGAATGTGGTCACCACCCGGCCGGGCTCACCGAAACCCGAGGGGAAAGCCTTCGAAAGGGTCTATGATGCCCTTGACGCCTACGCAGAATCCAGAGGATACCGCCATTTAAAGGGTAGCCCTTACTTTCTTATGCCAGTCAGGTTAATACGGCGAAAAAATGTACTTGAAGGAATTCTATTATCCATGCTCTACGATGACCCCAGAAATGTCCTTATAACTCTGGATGCTACCTCCGAGCAGGAGCGCCCCTATGCCGAGTGCATAAAAAACCTGGTAAGAGAGTCGGGGTTGCCCGTGGTAATAGGTTTCGGAGACGAGCTCGTGGGGAAACATTTTCCCTTTGAGCACCTTTTCGGCATCTCAGAGTGCGTCCTGACCACATCACTTCTGGAAGGTTTTGGTTTCGCCTTTCTGGAGGGCCTGCTGAAGGGTTGCCCTATTCTGGGAAGAAACCTTCCATTCATCACGGATGACTTTGTACCGATGGGTTTTCCGGCTCAAGTGCTCTACGAAACCTTTCCCGTTCCGGTAGAAAAGGACGAGAGAGAAAGGCATGCGGCTTCGGCGGAAAAACTCGGAGTTTTTATCGGCAAAACTTTCGGCCTGGAAAGGGATCGCATTTCAAGGTTTCTCCAGCGTGTCCGGGAAGTCTATTCTGATGAGGCCGTCGACTTTGGAGCCCTGGATTTATCCGCACAGCTCCGCGTAGTCAGGTCGGCCCGGGACGTCTCAATCCGGCGGGACATCGCCCGGCTAAACGGTTTTCCCAGACATCCTGCCGGTGGCGGGACGAATTTCCTACATAAAGTTGAAGAATCGCTCGGCCCCAATGCTCACGCCAGACGCCTTTACAATGCAATAAGCCTTACCATAAATCCCGATAACCGGGATATTCCGTCTGTTAACATTTCCAGGCGCGTCCTGGCAGATTTTCTGGATCCCGTCTATTTTCGCCCTCTTTTTGGAGGATGGAACATAAAAAGCTAAAAGGTTTGCAACCGACGCGGCTTCTCTCTTAAGGGCCTGAGAGGCCACCCTTACAGCCAGCTCATGCAGATGCTTCTGCAATCGAATTACTATGACCTTGAACAGCTATACCTCAGAGCGCTAAAATGAGTCGCACGATCTATTCGGATACGGGACTGATCTTCGGATCTTAGTCTCAACGGTAAAATTTTCGGCCGATCAAAATCAGGGCCGGATCGTTAACTTCGGTATCCCGGCACAAGGCAAAATATCGAAGCAACCGTTTTGGAGAGCGAAGGGCCGATGAGTTTATTTGAGTCTCCGGGCAAATACGAGGATGTCTTTGCGGACTTTTCAAGGCCCCCTGCTGTGCGAGGACGCGAGAGCCTGTGGCTGCAAGATGATTTACCGGTTCCCCGGGCGGTTCTTTTCGATGTTTACGACACACTGGTAAGATCTACCATAGGTGACCTTGAAGAGCAGAGGCGACGCAAGTCGGACAGTTCCAGCTTCGTTGATACAGCTCTTCGCTTCGGCTTCAATTCCGAGATTGGAGCCAGATGGCATACTTTATTCTTTGACTACATAGAAGAAGAACATTCACGATGCCGCCGGCTCGGGATCATGCGGGCAGAAGTCCTGGTTGAAAGGATATGGGACAGGATCTTGAAAGAAACCGTTCCCGAAAGATCCCGTTTTGAGGAGGATGCCCGAAAAATAGGGCTTTACCGTGAGCTTAAGGCCAACCCCGTTGCACACTTCGAAGGTGTCCTGGAGCTGTG
The DNA here is from genome assembly GCF_900114975.1 of Thermodesulforhabdus norvegica. Classification (NCBI taxonomy): domain Bacteria; kingdom Pseudomonadati; phylum Thermodesulfobacteriota; class Syntrophobacteria; order Syntrophobacterales; family Thermodesulforhabdaceae; genus Thermodesulforhabdus; species Thermodesulforhabdus norvegica. The sequence continues at coordinate 29,609 of NZ_FOUU01000015.1, read as the reverse complement.
GTCTTTTTTGAATCGCGAAAAAATCCTCGTGGGCCTCGTCACCAATGCGCAGTACTACACACTTCCCGTGCTATCGTGGGTTCTCAATGTAAATCTTGCAGATTATCTCACACCGCAAATCGTAATCTGTTCATACGCTCTTGGTTACGCCAAACCGGACCCATATTTTTTCAGGTACGTGGAAACCCAGATCAGGCGTCTCGGCCTTGAATCCCGGCATGTGTGGGTAGTGGGAAACGATCCGGAAAACGACATGGCAGCAGCAAAACCTTACGGGTTCACGACCGTTCTCTTTACCGGCAGTTCCTCCGACGCAAAGAGTGCTGACGCAGACGCCTCCGCCGGATCCTTTTTTGACCTGAAAAAACTCATTCAAAGATTCCTGAAGGGAGGATAGGTATGTCCAATTTTGCGCAGAAACATACGAAAATCACGACTTTTTATCTGCTAACCCGGGAACAACCCAATATGATAAAAGAGCTGGAATTGCACTCTCGATGGAAGAAGGCCGTTCTCGTAATCCCTCTTCTTGCAACCGAATTCACAGAGGAAGAAAATCGGCCGGTCTTCGAAAGAATTCTCAAAGAGCTACAGGATGCGACTTATTTATCCCACATAATTTTCGGTCTTGACATGGCAACAGAGGAAGAGGCAAGGGAGCTGGCAGAGCTCATAAGAAGATACGATTTGAGAAACTGCATAATACAGCACAACGACGGCCCTGGTTTTTCGGAGCTTTACAACAAGCTTTCCGAAGCCGGCTTTGGGCTTCATGTTCGCGGAAAAGGACGCAACATGTTCATGTCCTTCGGAATTGCTCTTGCACTTGGAGCCCAGTCCGTCGGATTAATCGATGCAGACATAAGAACCTTCAAATGCGATCAGCTAAACAGGTTATTCTATCCCGTTCAGGTGCTGAACTATCAGTTTTCCAAAGCCTATTACGCACGCCTCAAAAACGGGCAATTTTACGGTCGGGTAAAGAGGCTCCTTCTGGATCCGCTTCTCATCGCCCTTAAGAGAAAATTCACCGAAACCAAGGAGGAAAAAATTCTCCGAATGGTCGATTTTCTGTTGAACTTCAACTATCAGCTCTCCGGCGAAGTTGTTTTTGACGCAGGGCTTCTGAAGCGTATGCACTTTGCGATGAACTGGGGGGTGGAGATTTTCACACTTATTGAAGTTTACCGAAAGGCTACCAATATAGCCCAGGTTGAAATATCTCACGAACCCTTTGATCACAAACACCAGCCCGTATCTGCAGATAATCGGGAAAAGGGTCTTTACAAAATGGCCGTTGACATAACCACAACCCTTCTCAGTTCGCTGGTTATTGAAGAAGGTATGGAAATATCCGATCACTTTATCAGGGACCTTACGGTAACCTATCTAAACGTAGCCGATAACCTTATAAAAATGTACTCGGACAACGCGGCCTTCTGCGGACTCGATTACGATCCCAACCTCGAGGAATGGATGGTTCACGAGGTCTTCAAGGATGCCCTGCTTTACGCCGGTGACATTCTCATATCGCCTTACAGGTTATCGGACAGGTTCATATCCTTCGTGGCAGGTCACGAAGAGTTCCAGCCTTACGTAAAACAGGGGATTCTCAAAACCATATCCGATGTGGCCCGTAGAAGCAGCCAGCAGCTCTTCGAAACGCCTCAGACGGTATCCTGGGAACGGGTCATTCGAAAGCTTCCCAACATAATGTTCGAACTGGTTGACGTGATAGAGGCGGAGAAAAGGAGACTTCTCAACTGAAAGGCTGACGATGGAGCAGAAATTTTTTCTCAAAAGAGTACTGAGCGGGATTGTCGGTCTTGTAGTTGAAGTGCTGGCACCTCAACCCTGCCCGGGATGCGGTGTATTCGGCCACGGGCGTGGAGGATGGTGCGAAAGCTGTTTTGAAAATCTACCCTGGTTTGCCGGTTCTTTTTGCCGCAGATGCGGGAGACCTCTGGGTTTAAGCCCTGGCGGCTTGACTCCTCCGCTCTGCGGCGACTGTTTTAACGAGCCTCCCTTTGACAATGTAAGGAGCGCCTGCTTTTACGAGGGGGTCGTTGCAGAACTCATCGTGCGATTTAAGTATTCCCGGGCACTATACCTTCTGAATCCTCTCGGCGAAATCCTTCTGGAAGGATTCCGCCGTCACTTCGGAAATGAAGCGTTCCATTTCATCACTCCGGTACCACTCCACAGGGAAAGGCTTAAAGAAAGAGGGTACAACCAGTCTGCTCTTCTTGCAGGGTTTCTGGCAAAAAGGACGGGTATCCCCGTCAACCCAAAGGCAGTGATACGAAGGCGTAACACCATTCCGCAGGTAAAGCTGAGCGGTAGAGAAAGGCGGAACAACCTGATAGGAGCATTTGCGGTTTCCGAAAGGGCACTGGAGCAAATCCGGGGCAGATCGATTCTCCTGATAGATGATGTGGTTACAACGGGAACCACGCTGGTAGAAACGGCAAAGGTACTTAAAAGGGCCGGGGCGGCCCGGGTCTGCGGGCTTACGGTAGCGAGAAGTGGCCACTCCTAAAGGATCATCTCTGGTTCGTAATGCGTTCATAAAGCCCGGAAGCACGCCTGGTCCTTCGTGATACTGCTTCAGAAGCGGCCTTCATCGTTCCCCAGATTTCAACATAACTCCTTGCCCTGGTCACGGCCGTGTAAAAGAGCTCTCTGGTCAGGATCTGGCTTTCCTCATGGGGCATGATGAAAAGTATGCGGTCGCATTCTGACCCCTGCGCTTTATGTACCGTCATGGCAAAAGCCGTCTCGTGTTCCGGTAAGCGGGAAATCCCGACCTTTCTTATGCCTCCACCGGCTTCTCTAAAGCAGGCTACCAGTCGCCCTCTCCCGTCCCTCCACACTATTCCGACATCTCCGTTAAAAAGGCCAACTTCGTAGTTGTTTCTCGTAATCAGTATGGGCCTTCCATGATAGTGCTTCAAAAAAGGCTTTATTACCCCCTTCGACGTGAGGATTTCTTCGATAAGTCGATTTATTCTGGAAACACCCCACAGCCCGTCCCGATGGGCACAGAGAATTCTGGACTTTTCGAACAGCTTCAACGCATCATCCTCGGAAGAACACCTGAAAAGCCCCTCAAACCACTCATTCGTGACCCTTTCCAGATCGGCCGTTAATGCCTCTCCAGCTTTAAGATTCCGAAATCGAACGGAGCCGTCACCCGATCCGTCACGATCAAGCAGAACATCGGTCACGTCTCCACCGTCACAGATGATTGAGGCCAGCCGTCCTATGGAGCTGTTTTCGGAAAAGCGATAATTCTTTTTGAGAAAAACAATGCAGTCATCAAGAACGCTTCCCCCTGTACCCCTTAACGGCACGGTTGTTCCCGTGGCGATCTCAAGCTTCTTCGCCCAGCTTTCACCGTACTGTGGTTCCTGATTTCTACCGCACAGATCGGCAAAGACACTTCCGGCTTCTACCGAAGCAAGCTGATTCCTATCACCCAGCAGAATCAATCGGGCTTCCGGCTTAAGGGCGGAAACCGTTCTGTACATCATGGGAAGATCCACCATGGACGCTTCGTCCACAATAAGTACGTTGGCCGGCAGAGGATTATCAGGATTGTGACGTGCCCGGCTCAAGCCTTCTCTCATGCCGATTAAGCGGTGTAGCGTTGTCGCCTCACCGGGTATTACTTGCTCGAACTTTTCGGCACAGCCAAAATGTCGAAGGGCCTTCCTGAGAGACTCCATCATTCTTGCGGCAGCTTTGCCCGTCGGAGCCGCAAGGGCAATCCTGAGTGAATTCCTGTAAATACTGCACAGTGCCAGAATTGTTGCCGCAATTGTGTGAGTTTTTCCCGTTCCAGGTCCTCCCGATATTATCGTAAGATGCCTCATAACAGCCGTGGCAACCGCAATCTTCTGCCAGTCTGGCCCCGTATCCGCGTCGGATCCGAACAATTTATCGAGAACCTTTCTGACCTCGTTGAGTTCAACATCGCTTTCCCTGGAAGCAAGTTTTTTCAGGGCGCCCGCAAGGGCAACCTCGTAAGCCCAGTAGCGCCCGATGTAAACCCTGGAACCGCATAAAACCAGTGGTCTGGCTTCTGAAAACACTTTCCCTTCATCGACGACCCCGGGATCGACAAAAACGGCAGGGGATTTTTTCAGGTCATCGAGCCAGACGGAGAGCTCGGGGAAACTTATGGAAAGAGGGCCCTCGTCGGTTTCGACACAAAATTCCCGCCCTGCGTAGTCCTTCAGGTCCACGCAAACATCACCCTGACCCAGGCGCCAGCTTGCAAGCATCGCCGAAAGCAGCAATCCCTCGGTCCCATTGCCAGTTTTATCTCCTAACCATCTGGCAAAGTACCAGTCCAGAGGGCGAATTACTCCTTTTTCAACGAAGGGTCTCAATTTATGGATCATTCCGGATCCTCCGGTAACGGCCGGACGGGTTAACAAACGAAAAGATTTGAAAACGATTTGTCCAGAGCTTCAACGAGTTCTCCGGAAGGCTTTTCATAAAAAACCCCGTAGTTCTCGCCGGTTTCCGGTTTCATTCCCCGGCAGAACAGATAGAAGACACCGCCTACATGTTTATCGTAGTTATAGTTTTTCAGGCACACCTTCAGATAACGATGCAAGGCCACCGTGTATATCAGAATCTGCAGGGGATAGCGGTGGGTGATCATGGCTTTTTCCAGAAAAGTCCTCTCGTAATACTCCTGCCCACTGCCAAGGTGGTTGGTTTTGTAATCAACGATATAATAAAGGTCTTCCCACCTGAAGATCAGGTCTATGTAGCCGTGCATGAGCCCCCTGAAAGGTTCCAGCCCCAGACCATCCAGGCTCTCCCGATAGAATGGATAAGGTTCCAGAATCCTTCTCAAATCGTCCGGCCAAAGTTTATCCAGCCGGAAGTAAAACTCCATTTCACTAATACGGTTATTCTTACCTATCTGCCTGAGTTTGATCCCTTCAGGGTTCAGCTTTGTATCCAGGGTGTTCCTGACCATCAGCCTGGCGCCTTCAAGCCAGACTTCCGGGTCAAACCCATAGCGCGGTAGAACTTCCCGGGCCACCTTACTTATTTCCCCGTCATCCGCGTTCGGGAAATCTATGTTCTGAAAAATTTCGTGAATACAGGAGCCCGCACGAGAACCCGAAGGAAAAGCAAAGACCGGATCGACCACCCCTTCCTCTACCTTTTCTTCCCCCACTAAAGAGCCTTCAAGCCAGAAATCGGGAAGCTCCGGCTCCGTTTCGTAAACCAGACCGGAGTAACTGGAGACGAGCCAGGGAATTTCGGCCTTTCTCGTGTAACTTCGTGCCGCAAGAGGGGCCCTTCTGGAATCGGACTCAACTTTCTCTGCCCCCTCATCTCCGGATCTTATTTCATTGATGATTTCGAGTTTCACAGTTCCGTCAGAATTATCAACGAGCTTCCTAAAGAGCTCGAGCATTCCCTCCTCGTCGGCTTCGTCCACGGCACACCCGGGGTATTCCGAGCCCGCCACAGCACCCCCGAATAACACCCATCCCATGCCCGACATAGAAGAATACCTTATGGGACCCCAGTACATAACGCATTTCGATCTGGCACGGGTAAGCGCTACATAGGCAAGGCGCACGGACTCCGCAAGGCGTTCCTTTTGCGCAAGTTCTACGCCCTTTCCCGACGAAGCCGTCCCGATTTCTACCCGTAAGTCTAGTTCGTCAGGGTCGTGGTAAATCCGGACATCCCGGTTCGCTCTTGACGGATCCATCTCCCACCATAGAAAGGGGCAGAAGACGACGGGGAATTCAAGTCCCTTACTTTTGTGTACGGTAAGTATCTGTACCAGGTTTTCGTCGCTTTCCAGACGCAACTGCTCTTCCTCTCCTCCGTTCTCCGAAGCAAGCCTGATTTTCTCACGGAACCACCTCATCGTAAGGTCGACGCTCCGATGTTTCGTATCAATCCGATGAATTAGCTCCGACAGGTGCAAAAGGTTGGTCAGACGCCTTTCTCCGGCGGGCATTCCGGCAAGTCGCCGCACGAGATCTTCTTTCCTCAGAAAGTCCATGAAAAAGACAAGAAACCCCGACCTCTGCCAGAGCTGTAGATATTCCACAAACCTGCTCTGCACCTGGCCCATCTTGTCATCGTCACAATTGAGTCCGGCTATCTCCCCGGCCGTCCGTCCCATCATTTCGGTGGCAAGGGCTGCACGCACCCGCCTGGAATCACCACAATTGACGACACCGTCCAGAATTAGAGCCAGCTCGGCGGCTTCCTCAGAATCGAAAACACTATCCCGACTCACCGTAACGCTGGACACATTGAACTCCCTCAGGGCCTCCTGTATCATGGAGCCGAGCCTGTGGTTCGGTACCAGAACGGCAATGTCCGAGGGTTCCAGTTTTCTTTCGCCCAACAGAACCTTCCCTCTGGAGGCAAGGCGCAACAAATCGGCAATACTGGCGGCGCAGTCCCGGGCTATACTCCTTTCCGCTTCACCCTTCGGTATGGGTCTTTTATCGTCAAGACCTACTGCCCTTCTGCTCAGAAACCTGATGCAGAAAGCCGTAGAGGCTCTGCCGTCAACGATAAGTTCCGTATCCGCTCCCTGGAGCCCACTTTTTATCCTGTAATAAGGAATGTCCTCGTAGACGAAGGGAACATGATGAGACCCGAAGATCTCGTTAATGGCTCTGACCAGATTTTCCCCGGAGCGCCAATTGGTGTCCATCGTCCACAGAGAATCGACATTTTCCGGGCGTCTTGCACGCATATAGGCAAAAACATCGGCCCCTCTAAAGCCGTAAATCGCCTGCTTTGGATCGCCGATGACACAGACGAAGGACCTCTTACTGCGCCCGGAACCGTAAATCTTCCGGAAGATTCTGTACTGGACGGAATCGGTATCCTGAAACTCATCAATAAGAGCTACGGGATAACGAGATCTTATGGCCTCTGCCAGCCTTGATTCGGAAGACCCGGCAAGAGCCCGATCGAGTTCAGTGAGCAGATCATCGAAAGAAAAAAGTCCTTCATCTGTTTTGCGCCTGCGAACCCTTTCGACTGCAAAATCCCGGGCATCGAGCAGTAGCTTCTGATAAAAAGCCTCTGAAACTTTTTCAAAGAGCCTTCCGTAATCCTCACAGAGATCGAAAAATCTGTGCTCTGGAGGATCGTTCCTATACCCTGCTCTGGTTTTTTCCAGGATCTTGCTTCTGGTGAATAGCTCAAAGTAGTCCGGCAGTACCGGTGCAGGATAACCCTGAAGGAAGGCCTCCATGGACTTTACGCCTTTTTCAACGACCTTTTTACTGTAAGACCTGCGATTAAGCCTATTATCCTCCATCAGAATTTCAAGAATATCACTTTTTGAGGCCTTCCAGAGTTCTCTCATTTCCAGAAATTTTTTAACGAGACGATCGAAACAGCCTTCCACCTTTAACCCCAACAGCAATGGGGCAAAGGGCTTTAAATCAATCAGATCCGGTCGCACGAGAAACCTGATTTTTTCCCACAACCTCTCGGGGCCATGGAATTTTGCCATTATCCAGGCAATTTCTTCTGCCGACCCTTCTGCCATCTTCTTTCGCCAGAAGTCGGCAACCGCCTCTAGCCAAAGCTCCGAATCATCTTCGACGAATTCAACATCAAAGGCGATTCCGCTCTCGAAGGCAAACTCCTCGAGCACTCTTCTGCAGAAGCTGTGAATGGTCCAGATAGGAGCTTCGTTGATACCGGAGAGAGCCTGCCGAAGCTTAAGAAGAATAGCTTCTTTTTTAGCAGGCAGGTTTTTACAAAATCCTGAAAGGAGTGCATCCTGAGGCTCCGTGCCGTCCTCCAGAAACCTTATTACCTCTGCGAGCCTTTCCCTGATCCGCCCACGGATCTCCTCCGTTGCCGCATTTGTGTAAGTAACGACCAGAATCTGGTTTGCCTTCAACTCTGTTTCCATCAGGAGGCGAAGGAAGAGAAAAACTATACTGTAAGTCTTTCCCGTACCGGCACTTGCTTCAATGCAGTGAACCCCATTTAAAGGCAACTTCAGAACGTCAAATTTGTCAGGGCATAAGGTCATTTCCTAAACCTCTTCAATCCTCGACATGTTCAAGGACAGGGCCGAAAATTTCCAAAGCAACCCTGCAAAAACAATCATCCAGCGCTTCACGACCTCTAAAGGCAATCCTGACGGCAGGATCGTAATATTCACCCTTTTTGTTGAAACTATCCTTCCATTCGCTTCCGCAGATCTTTTCGGGAGACCCGTCTTTCAGATCACCCGAAAAAACCGCCCTGGCATACTTCCAGCTCGAGTCGGGGAAAAAAGGAAGGGGCCTTTTCTTGCCCAGCTCCCAATAGGCAATTAGCGTCCTGAGATGATCCCCGGCGTTTTGAACATACCTGACGGCCATCTTTTCATTTTCTCTTCCGACGAAGATGCTGACAACGTCTCCGCTGGCATCGGAAAGGCAACACAAAAGGAGATGATATATCCACAACCTTATTCTATCTTTACCGCGAATCCTCCCGGGTCTGAAAAGCAAACAACCCTTTGCCGTAACGCCGGAAATCACCCCTTCCAGCCTCAACCCGTCGATATCGATCTGCAGATGCCGTTTTCCGGGCTTGACCCCCTGGGTCAGTTCCTCAATTTTCCCGGCCAGAGCTTCGGCTTCTCTAAAAATTCCTTCCGAACAGATACGACCTGCCTCACCATGAGGTACAACCCCTCTTGCACGAAGCTTTCTTTCAAGGAACTCCCCAGGGTCATATCCTTCAAGGATTTCCCATACTGCCTCTTCCGTTAAGACATACCTGTCAAGAGGGCTGATGTTAAAAGGTTCCAGGTCGTCAAGCACCCCTTCTTCATGGGGAAGGGCAAGCTGAAGAGTGTTTTCCAGAAAGTACCTGGCCGGATTCTCAAAAAACCTCACCAGCCTGTCTATCTCGATTACCTCGTTCTTGCCGTCCCCATTGAGTTTCAGTTCTTCGTCATAAAAAGGTTTAAGCGATGTCTCCCGCCTTTCCGTGAAATCAACACACCACAGGGAGTCGTAGGAAAAGAGTTTATCGTTGGAGCCGGAGTAGATTCGAGGGCTGAAAGGTTGTAAGGGATGCTCGATAATGCACCTTCTGGAAGTTTTCTCATGAGACGGCCATTTCCTGTCTATTGCATCCATGAGATCCTGAACAAGAACGGACGGTACTTTTTCGCTGTTGTCTCTTATGTCGCGCCCGATGTAGCTTACGGCAAAAATTTCACGGGCCGAGATAAAGGCTTCGAGGAAAAGAAAGCGGTCTTCCCAGGACCTGAAACGATCTCCTTTTCTCGGACGGGCCGCCACCAGATCGAAACCGGGGCTCCGGTCGGCTCTGGGAAAATCCCTGCCGTTCATACCAAGAATCCATACGACCTTGAAGGGTATGGCTCTCATGGGCGTAAGGTTGCAGAAGGTTACGCCACCGGAAAGAAAGCGTTTCATACCGGGAGCAGAAGAAAGAAAATCCTTTATGAAGGATTCAACAAAACTCACGGGCACCCTTTCACCAAAACCGGCTTCCTTAGCAGACCCGGAAAAAGCGTCAACGGCACGGCGAAATCGGTTAAGCGATACTTCCGTTTCGGCATCCGGAGAAAAGAAATCCTCCAGAAGATCGTTTAAAAGAACCTGCCATTCATCGGCATAATAGGACTCCGAAAGTTTTTTTCTCCAGCAGGAAATGGACTCGATAAGCTCCCATAGTCCTCCCACAGCGTCGGCATCCATTCCTTCAACATGAGGATAGGAAAGAACATCTTCAAAGAAACATTCCTGCGGCGGGAGGGCATATCCGGCAATGAGCCTTTCAAGACCCATACGCCAGGTATTGGCCTTTTCTCCGGGAAGACCGATTTCAGCCTTCATGGCCCCGTCAATACCCCAGCGTATGCCGGTTTCTTTAACCCAGCGCCGCAGGGCGTCAGGAGGTACATCGTCAAGGCCGAATCGGCGGGCTACCGGCGTCCTTTCGAGAATGGACATGATTTCCGTGGCGGTACAACGCCATTTCGGAAGCCTCAAAAGCTCCAGAAGGGTTTCCAGTAAGGGATCCTCCATGATGGGCAGTCTCTCGGAAAGATTCCAGGGTATTTCGGGGTCTTTCCTGGTACCAAAGACCGCTTCAACATAGGGAGCGTAAACGTCAATGTCCGGGGCCATCACAACAAAATCTTCCGGATTAAGGTCCGGACGCTCCACAAGCAGAGCCGCAATTCGGTCGTGGAGGACCTGAACCTCCCTCATCGGGCTGTGACAAACGTGAATCTGTATGGACCGATCAGTTTCAGGCGGAGGGTTATCGCCGCTCTTGAGCTGAAGGTTCAAAATGTCCAGCTGTAAAGCTCCGAGCATGGAATCTCCCGAAGGCTCCTCAAAACAATCAACCTGTTCGGCTTCCTCCACACAGATAAGGCGATCCAGCAGGAAGCGGCCCGCTTGAGCCCAGGAAGCCATTATGGGGTTAGGCTGATCACTGTAGAAATCTTCAACACCGGCCATTTCGTCCAGTAACCTGTAGCGAAAATCCCGATCTTTTGCGGATAGGTCGCCCCAGTACTCGCGACAGGGATTAAGATGATAGATGGTTACATCGCAGAAGCGTGAAAGCCCCTCGAGTAAATCCACATGGACCGGGGCAAGGGCAGTTACCCCGAAAACAAAGACCCTTCTCGGGAGTGCCTCCGGTTCAATGGGTTCCTTTCCCTCGTCGATATGCTTGCAGAACTGGACGTAAAGCCTCGCCTGATGAGGCACTGCCGTGGAAGCCGCGATCTTCTTCCACAGCACCACCTGCCAGCCAAGATCAACATGTTTTCCATCGAGCTCTTCCGGTATATTGCCTGCCTCCCAGCGGATTATCATTTCCGGACGATATATGAGATATCTGTAAAAGACCTCTGCAATTCGCCTTGCCAGCTGGTATCTTCTTGTCCAGTCGTTTACGTTCCCGAGATATTCCTTTATTCTCCGGCACTCCGGAATTTCTGATAACGCGGGCAACTCGCGAAGGACGGACCAGAAAAGAAAGTCTTTACTCCACTCTGATGACACAGCCTCCGTACCAAACCATGCCCGGTAGATCCTGCGGGCCAGCTCTGCCGGGACGATAAACTCCAGGTTTGCAGCCACACCCGCGAACTCTGCAATTCGATGGGTCAGCCACCTGGCCATCCCCATATCCTGCACCACGATGACTTCCTGGATCAGGGGATCCCGGGGTTTGCAGATTTCTTCGAGCAGGTGATCTAAAAGCCTTTCCGTTCTGTTACTCCGCACGACACGAAGCATAACCCTTACTCACAGATTCAATAATTCTCCGACCGCCCACATTTTTATACGGTTTTCCTGTTAATTTTTACAGAAGGATGACCAATCTCCAAAACCATAGCCGGCTACCGGAATTTTCTGGCCCCCTGTCTTGAATTTTCCTTGACAGGGGTTGCGGAATCGGCTACAAGTTATTCGACCAAACGGAAGGTAGTATAGTCCAGAATCCGGGATAAACACCATGCCACCAGAAACCTGCCGCCCTGCAAAAACACCCCCCTTCGGGCTTTAGAGAAAAAGGGAGGAAAACGGACAATGGAATGGCAATTTATAAAGGTTAGCCGTGAAGACCACCTGCTCATTGTTACCATCTCCCGCCCTGACGTCATGAACTCTTTACATCCGCCGGCCTGCCGTGAACTGGATCAAATTTTCAACGCCTTTGAAGAGGATCCGGAGCTATGGGTAGCTATTATCACAGGCGAAGGAGAAAAAGCTTTCTGCGCAGGAAACGACCTTAAATGGCAGGCCGAACACGGAGCAGACGCACTCAGACGGGAGATCGAAGCCCTTAAAGGAGGCTTTGGCGGTATAACCCGAAGAACCACCTGCTTCAAGCCAATCATTGCCGCAGTAAACGGGCTTGCTCTCGGAGGAGGCTTCGAGATCGCCCTTGCCTGCGATGTGATTGTTTCGGCAGATCATGCCTACTTCGGCCTTCCGGAGCCCCGTGTGGGTGCAATGGCGGCGGCGGGAGGAGTGGTGAGACTTCCCCGCTACGTTCCCCACCATATTGCCATGGGAATGCTCCTGACAGGCCGGCGTATCACGGCCGATGAAGCACACCGGCTTGGGATAGTCAACGAGGTTGTCCCCCTTAAAGAACTCATGGCCTGTGCCAGAAAGTGGGCGGAGGATATGCTGGCGTGCTCTCCCGTGGCCCTTCGGGCCACCAAGGAAGCGGCGCTGAGAAGTCTCAACCTACCCCTACAGGAAGCCCTTACGGTAGCCTTCCCCGGAATGACCACACTGCGGATGTCAGAAGACTACATGGAAGGGGCAAGAGCCTTTGCGGAAAAGAGAAAACCCCGGTGGACCGGAAGATAAAAAGGAGGAGCTGGATATGGATTTCACCATCCCTGAAAATTATCGGATGATGGCGGAGACGGTTCGGAAGTTCGTGGAAAGGGAGCTTGAGCCTATCAGCCAGAAGGTCGAAGAAGAAGATAAAATTCCGGAAGAGGTGGTTCAAAAAATGCGGGAGCTCGGCCTCTTCGGCCTCTCCATCCCCGAAGAGTACGGAGGCCTGGGGCTGGGAGTCCTGGGAGAATGCCTCGTCTATGAAGAACTCTCCAAGACCAACGCATGCTTTCGCACAAGGATAGGCACCAACAACGGGATCGGTTCTCAGGGAATTGTTATCGACGGAACGGAAGAACAGAAGCGAAAATATCTTCCCAAAATCGCATCGGGAGAATGGACCGCCTGCTTTGCTCTCACGGAGCCAGAAGCCGGATCGGATGCCGCAGCCATAAGAACCAGAGCGGAACTCAAAGGTGACCACTGGGTAATAAACGGTCGAAAACACTTCATAACCAACGGCGACATTGCCGATGTTGCCACCGTTTTTGCCGTAACGGATCCGGAAAAACGTGCCCGTGGCGGCATTACGGCCTTCATAGTCGAAAGAACCTTCCCCGGCTATCATGTGGGAACGATAGAGAAAAAGATGGGGCTTCGGGGAAGCCATACGGCGGAGCTGATCTTCGAAGATTGCATCGTCCCGAAGGAAAACGTCATCGGCGGAGACGCCATGATCGGTCAAGGCTTCAAAACGGCCATGAAGGTGCTGGATCGGGGACGCCTGACCATGGGAGCCTGTGCCGTCGGGGCTGCCCAGAAGCTTCTGGATCTTTCCGTACGCTATGCAAAACAGCGAGTCCAGTTCGGACGGCCCATTGCCGAATTTCAGGCAATCCAGTTCATGCTCGCCGACATGGCAACGCAGATCTATGCCGCACGGCAGATGCTCTATCACGCCGCCTGGCTCAGAGACACCACGGGTGCTCCCGTTACCAAGGAGGCTGCAATGGTCAAGCTCTTCTGCACCGAAATGGTCAACCGTGTGGCCGACATGGCCGTGCAGATCCACGGAGGCATGGGCTACATGAAGGACTACCCCATTGAGCGCTTCTATCGGGATGTGCGGCTTATGAGAATATACGAAGGCACCAGCGAAATTCAGCGGCTCGTCATAGCCAGACAGCTACTCAGGGAATACGAGTAAAAGGAGGTTGCAACCATGACGATAAAAAAAGTCTTTGTGATGGGCGCAGGCCTCATGGGAAGCGGCATAGCTCAGGTATCCGCTCAGGCAGGCTACTCGGTTATCATGTGCGACATTTCCCGGGAAGCCCTTGACAAAGCCACGGGAAATATACGCTGGTCCCTGGAGAAGTTCTCAGAAAAGGGCATTATCAGGGAACCCGTGGATAAAGTCCTGGACCGTATTACCCCAACCATGGAAGCCGAAGACGCATCTGAAGCAGACCTGGCCATTGAAGCCGTCTTCGAAAACATCGATCTGAAAAAGGAGGTTTTTCAAAAACTCGACCGGATTCTTCCGGAACACGCCGTACTTGCCAGCAACACCAGTGCTATCCCCATAACCACACTTGCTTCGGTAACAAATCGACGGGATCGTGTACTGGGACTTCACTTCTTCAGCCCCGTCCCCATGATGCAGGCGGTTGAAGTAATCCGGGCTATGACAACAAGTGATGAAACCTTTGAGACGGCCAGAAAGTTTGTCATTTCTCTGGGTAAAGAACCCATTCTGGTCCATAGAGACATACCCGGCTTTCTCATAAACCGAATCAACTTCTGCGCAAGCCTCGAAGCCATGAGACTCGTGGAGGCCGGGATAGCGTCCGTCGAGGACATAGACAAAGGCCTCAGGCTCGCTTCAGGCCGGCGCATGGGAATCTTTGAAACGGGCGACATGGTAGGGCTGGATGTCACCTACGGGGCCCTGATGGCCATGTACGAAGAAACAAAGGACCCCAGATGGTATCCTCCCGCCATACTGAGGAGGAAGATCCAGCTGGGGCATCTGGGTCGAAAGACCGGACGAGGCTGGTATGTTTACGACGCCCAGGGAAACAGAATAGGTCCGAGCGAATAAAGAACGGGAAAGGAAGAAAAATGGAAAAGGCGGTCATTGTTTCTGCGGTGCGGACTCCGGTAGGGAGGTATCTGGGGTCGCTGAGAAGTGTTGAAGCCTACGATCTTGCCGCACTGGTCCTGAAGGAAGCCGTTGCCAGAGCCGGCCTGTCTCCCGATCAGGTTGATGAGGTGGTAATGGGGCAATCCTACCAGAACGGCGAATACGTAAACATTGCCAGGATGGCCCTTCTTAAGGCCGGTTGGCCCGATTCCATACCCGGAATTACCCTGGACAGGCGCTGCTGTAGCGGTCTTGAAGTCGTCCGTTACGCCGCAAGCCTTATCGCCACGGGTCAGGCAGAAGTGGTCGTTGCAGGCGGCGTGGAGAGCATGAGCAATGCTGAGTTCTATCTTCCCGGCCATATCAAATGGGGCATTGGAGGACGGGAAGGTATGCCCCGGGGACATGGAGATCTTAAAATCTGGGGCATCCCGCTGTACGACCGGATACAGCGGGCCAGGGTTATGCATCAGCCCATTGAACGCTACGGCGTACTGCAATCGATGATGACGTGGGCGGAGACGGCGGCACGGGAGGAAGGGATCAGCCGGGAGGAGTGCGACGCCTGGGCTTTGAGAAGTCATCAGAATGCCTGCAGGGCCTGGAGAGAGGGGAAGTTTCAGGAGGAGGTTGTACCCGTACCAGTCAGAGGATCCGACGGAAGCGATACTCTTTTCGAGCGGGACGAAACGCCCCGGGAAGATACGAGCCTGGAAAAGCTTTCCCGGCTTAAACCCGTGCTTGGGGGGGTCTGCACGGCGGGAAATTCTTCTTCTGAAAACGACGGAGCCGCTGCCGTGCTGGTAATGTCGGAGCGCAAGGCCCGGGAATTCGGTCTTCGGCCCATGGCAAGGTTTCTCGCCTGCGATGTTGCTGCCTGCGACCCCAGGAAAACCTATCTCTCAGTTCCCATTGCCGTAAAAAAGGTCCTGTCACGGACGGGTCTTAAACTGGAAGACATGGGGCTTATCGAAATCCAGGAAGCCTTCGCCGCTCAGGTTCTTGCCGACATGAAACAGATGGGACTCGATGAAAAGGACTACGACCGGATAAACGTCAACGGAAGCGGCATTTCTCTGGGCCATCCCATTGCCTGCACCGGAACCCGGGTCCTTGTAACCCTGCTACACGAAATGAAGCGACGGGGCGTTAAGTACGGGCTCGAGTGCATCTGCGGCGGTGGGGGGCTGGGCATTGCGGCGGTCATGGAAGCAGGCGAATGATCGTGAAAGGACCGCCTTTTACCAACTGCAAAGGGGAGGCCACAGAAGCCCTGAAGTCCGTTGCTCCGGGACATTCTACCGCCTGAGGAAAAATCCCGGGCGGATCCAGAAAGAGGGTCTGAACTGCGGCATCAGGGACGGGTCACCGAGAGAGGGGGATTGCTATGAATCTGGCAGTACTTCTGGAGAAAACGGCTCAGAGAGTTCCTGACCATGTGGCACTGAGGTTTGAGAACCGGCAGTTGAGTTATGGAGAGCTTAACCGGAGAGTTAACAAAGTCGCCGGGGCAATTAAAAACCTCGGGATCGGCCCCGGCGACAGATGCATCCTGATGATGCAGACCTGCCCCGAGTTTGTCGTAGCCTACTACGCCCTGGCAAAGATCGGCGCAGTAATCATTCCGGTAAACTTCCTCTACAAGGCCCATGAACTAAGATACATCATCTCGGATTCTCAGCCCAGAGCCTTCATCGGAATGTATCCCTATCTCGACGAGCCGGCCAGGGTCCTGGCGGATTTTCCCGAATGCGCCGTTCGCATTGCTCTTGGAGTTCAAAGTGATGCCGACTTCATTTCCTTTGAAAGCCTTGACGCACCCGAGCTTCTGGAAACTTATCCGGCCAGCGATGAAGATACGCTGGCCATTCTTTACACGTCGGGAACGACAGGAGCTCCCAAGGGCGCCATGCTTACACATAAAAATCTCTACAGCAACGCCATGACGGTGGCCGATATGAGGCATACCGAACCCGGGGATGTTGTTATAGGCGTGCTTCCGCTATACCACGTTTTCGGTCAAACGAGCGTGATGAACGCTTCCATCTACCTGGGTCTGACGCTACATCTTTTCAGTCACTTCGACCCTGGAGCAGTACTTGAACTGATAGAAAAAGAAAAATCAACTCTTCTGTTTGCCGTGCCCACGATGATTAACCGTCTTATCGCCGAGGCGGAAGCCCGCGGGTTGAAACGGTCATCTCTCAGGTTCTGCATCTCCGGAGGTGCATCCCTTCCCGTCGAATTATTGAAAAAATTCGAAAAAATCTTTCAGACAAAGATATACGAGGGCTACGGGCTTACCGAATGTTCACCCGTATGCATAGAAAACCCCTTTGGCGGAAAAACCAAGCCCGGCTCAATAGGCCTGCCGATTCCCGGTTTTCAGATCCGAATAGTCGACGATTCCGGAAGGGATGTAAAAACGGGGGAAGTGGGGGAACTTCTCGTAAAGGGGCCAGGAGTTATGAAGGGTTATCTGAACAAGCCCGAAGAAACGGCGAAAACCATAGTGGACGGCTGGCTTCACACGGGGGACATGGCAAGGCAGGACGAGGAAGGATACGTTTACATAGTTGATCGGAAGAAAGACATGATCATTCGCGGCGGCTACAACGTCTATCCCCGCGAAATAGAAGAGATACTCTACCGGCATCCCGATGTCCTGGAAGCAGCGGTCTATGGAGTCCCGGATGCCGACCTGGGAGAAGAAGTTGCCGCAGATGTTGTCGTTAGGGACGGGGCAAGGGTTACAGAGGAAGAATTGAGGAAGTTTGTTAAGGACCTGGTAGCCCCTTACAAATACCCAAGACACATAAGGCTTGTCAGAGAGCTACCCAAGAGCCACACGGGTAAGGTCTTAAAAAAAGAGTTAAGGGAAAGATGGGTATCTCGTTAACAATCGGCAAAAGGGAGGTATTAACATGTTCAAAAGATCGTCTATCGTCATATTGTCGGGAATCCTTGTCCTTTTCCTGTCTTTCAACGTGGAGGCTTCAAAAGTATTAAGGCTTCAACTGGTTTATCCTAAAACCAGCATGGTCGCGGTGAGTACCCAATTCTTCGCCGAAAAGGTTGAATCTTATACGAAGGGCAAAGTCAGGGTTAAAATTTTTTACCCGGGTCAGCTCGTGAAAAGCGAAGAGGGTCTGACGGCCTTACAGCGAGGTCTGATAGACGCCTATGCCGGTTCCATGCTTTACTTCGCAGGAGTGGTGCCTGAGGTAAACGGTGAATGGCTACCCTTCTGCTGGCGTGGAGTCGAAGACGTCCTCGACATCTATTACGGATATGGCTTTTTAGAACTCATGCGATCCGCCCTGGACCGCCACGGCGTATTTTACGTGGCACCTGTAATGGTCGCAACCATGGGCCTCATGACAAACTTTCCAATCCATTCCGTCGAAGACCTCAAAGGTAAAAACATCAGGGCCGTGGGCATGGAGGCCAAGATTGTCAAGGCTCTGGGCGGTTCACCCGTGAGCATTGCGGGGGCAGAACAGTACACCGCCCTTCAAAGAGGTACCGTCGAGGGAACGGATTACCCCTGGTACACACTGGAAGATTATCGCTTCTACGAAGTGGTGAAGTACGTCAGTGTTCCGGCCATACACACTCCGGGAATAGTGGAAATCCTTATAAGCAAAAAGGTATGGGAAGGGCTTTCTCCGGAAGAAAAGTGGGCTATCGAGCGTGCAGGTTTTGAGACTGCCGTTCACTCCGCCCGTCTTAGCGCTGACAGCGATGCAAGAGCACGGAAATTCGGCGAGGAGCACGGAATCTCTTTTGTTGAACTTCCATTAGATGAAGTTGGCAGGTTCAGGCAGCTTACGGCTCCGCTGTATAACGAACACGCCCAATCCTGCGAAATCTGTAAGAGGCAGGTCGAGCTGATTGCCGAATTCTACAAAGAAATTGATCCTGCTCACCCTTCGCTGAATGCATTATCTTCACAAAACAAGCAGTGACATAACCTGGTGAGGGTATTCCAGATGAAAGGCTCAGATGGAATAATCGGCCGTATTTCGTACTGTCTGGCCGCCGTAGCCGCCTGCTTATGCCTGCTTCTTAGCCTCAGCGTGACCGTCAATGTCATTGCCCGCTATGTGTTTCACAATCCTTTCTCAGCCGCCATGGAAATAAACCAGTATCTTTTCTGTGCCATAACGATGTTTGCAACGGCCTTTTCTCTCAGGGAAGATGCACATGTTCGTGTGGACGTCTTCAGGGTACGGATGAGCCTTCGCTCGAGAAGGCGCATTGATGCGCTAACGGCGCCCCTGACAGTAGCTCTTTCATCAATTCTGGTCTGGTTCAGCATAGACGAACTTCGTCTCGCCATCCTTTTCAACAAACGCTCGAACACCGAAGTGGGAATACCTCTGTGGATCGTGTGGTCCATTATGGTCGTCGGAAGCACGGGATTTTTCCTTGAAGCACTAAATCAACAACTAAGGCTTATGAGGCCACCTCAAAAGGAGTAACCACATGGATGTCGGGGTTGTGTTGGTCTTATTCCTCTTTGCATTGCTCCTTTTCATCGGCTTCCCCGTAAGCTTCAGCCTTCTTACGGTTTCGATCATCGGCACACTCATCTCCTGGGGGCCCGGAGCGCTTTACCAGATTGTCAGCACCACCTACAGCGATAGCACGAGCTTTATTCTCCTGGCGGTTCCACTTTTCATCCTGATGGCAAACCTCCTTCAGAGAAGCGGCATTGCCGACGATCTTTACGAGGTCATTTACAGCTGGTCGGGAGGGCTTAGGGGTGGTCTGGCTATGGGAACCGTGATCATCTGCGCCCTTTTTGGAGCAATGGCCGGCATAAGCTCCGTTGCAACGGTTACCATGGGCCTCATTGCACTCCCGGCAATGCTGAAAAGAGGCTATGACCGATCGCTGGTTCTGGGCAGTATCATGGCAGGCGGTGCTGTGGGGATACTGATTCCGCCCAGTGTGATAATGATTATCTATGCGAGCATTGCCGAGGTCTCCATAGGCAGACTCTTCATGGCCGGCGTGATTCCCGGCCTTCTGATGACCTTGATTTTTGTTTTATACATTCTCATCGCATGCCTGATCAATCCGTCCAAAGGCCCACCAATTGATGAGCGCCTGAGCTTTCGCGAAAAGCTGAAAACCCTCAGAAATGTGATCTGGCCAATAGTTTTGGTTCTTCTGGTTCTGGGTTCGATCTATCAAGGCGTTGCCACACCTACGGAAGCCGCCGGGGTTGGTGCCTGTGGAGCCCTCATGTGTATGGCTCTGAACGGACAGCTAAACCGAAAGGCCGTATTTGAAGCCGCACTCAGCACGGTCAGGCTAAACGCCATGGTCCTGTGGATCATTATAGGTGCCGCCTGTTTAACGCACTATCTGGCCGTAGTGGGTGTACAGGACGCCGTGCAGGAATTCTTTCTGGGTCTGGGCATATCACGCTGGTGGATTCTTATTTTCACACAGATCCTGTTCTTCTTTCTGGGCATGATACTTGAGCCCGCAGCAATCATTACCCTTTTCGGGCCTATATTTATCCCCATTATCGATCAACTCGGCTTTGACCTCATCTGGTTCGGGGTACTCTTCGTCATCAACATGACCATGGGCTATATCACGCCCCCCTTTGGCTTCAACCTTTTCATTCTCAAAGGCGTAGCTCCTCCTTACATAACCATGAGCGACCTGTACAAATCCATTGTACCCTTCTGTATTCTCCAGGCACTCTGTTTGATCACTGTGATTATCTGGCCTGAAATCGCCCTCTGGCTTCCTTCAACGATGCACGTTGGAGATTGAAAAGAGGCACTACAGACATGGAGGACGGCATGGCCGGCAAAAAAATTTACAAAACCCCATCGGCTTACGACTACCCGCTTATTCTTAAACATCTCCTGCACACGCCAGAACGTTTCGCCCGTGATCAGGAAATCGTATATGGCGAGGTGAAACGTCTAACTTATGCCGAGTTTTTTGAGCGTCTGGGAAGGCTGGCGAACGCTCTTAAACACATTGGGGCTCGCCCCGGTAGCGTGATCGGTGTGATGGATTGGGATAGCCATCGTTACCTGGAATGCTTCTTCGCCATCCCAATGATGGGGGCCATTCTCCACACCGTCAACGTCCGCCTGGCTCCCGAGCAGATAGCCTACACGATAAACCATGCCGAGGATGAAATTCTCTTTGTGCACCGGGACTTCGTTCCCTTAATTAAGGCGATTCGAAGCCGGTTAAAAACCGTAAGGACCTTTGTTTTCCTTAGCGATGATCCCGACACATCGGTACCGGGCGAGTTTACCGGAGAGTATGAGGGTATGCTGGAAACCTCGCCTTCGGAGTACGATTTCCCCGATTTTGATGAAAACACCCAGGCCACGATGTTTTACACAACCGCTACCACCGGCTTACCCAAAGGAGTGTACTTCAGCCATCGTCAGCTCGTTCTCCACACACTGGCCGTGGCGGCGGGATCAAACGGCATGAAGCCGGGAGGGAAAGGCCTTGCCGCCGACGACGTCTATATGCCCATAACCCCCATGTTTCACGTTCATGCCTGGGGATTACCCTACGTGGCAACGATGCTGGGCATAAAGCAGGTCTATCCGGGCCGATACGAACCGGAGAAACTGCTTAAACTAATCGAAAAAGAGGGGGTTACCTTCAGCCATTGCGTACCAACGATCCTTCACATGCTCTTGAACCATCCTCTATCCAGAAAGATCAACCTGAGTAAATGGCGCGTCAACGTTGGAGGAGCACCGCTTTCCGAGGCATTATGCCGTGAAGCACTGGACCGGGGTATCGACGTCTATTCGGGCTATGGAATGTCCGAAACGTGTCCGGTCCTGACGCTGGCCCTTTTGCGGCCTGACATGGTCTCATGGGATAAAGACCTTCAGGTCGAGGTTCGCACAAAGACCGGTATCCCCATACCTCTTGTAGATTTACGGATAGCCGATCCTGAAGGACGCTTCCTCCCCCACGACGGAAAATCCGTTGGAGAAATCGTCGTGCGCAGTCCCTGGCTAACTCAGGGATATTTCAAGGATAAAGAAAAAAGCGAAGAGCTCTGGTCGGGCGGCTGGCTCCACACAGGAGACGTCGGCTACATCGACAGGCGCGGCTATCTGAAAATCACCGATCGGATCAAAGACGTCATAAAAAGTGGCGGCGAATGGATATCTTCTCTGGAGCTGGAAAACATCATCCTCAAGCATGAAGCCGTAGACGAAGCCGCCGCCGTAGGCATTCCTGACGAGAAGTGGGGAGAACGCCCGGTGGTACTGGTCGTACTTAAGCAGGAATACGTCGGCAAGGTATCTGAAGATGAACTCATCGCTTTTTACAGGAACTTGGCGCACAAAGGCACCATTCCCAAATGGGCAATGCCAGACCGGATACTTTTCGTCAACTCGCTGCCTAAAACAAGCGTGGGCAAGCTGGATAAGAAGCTTATAAGAAAACAGGTTCTATCAACAAACGCCGCAAAGGAGTAACTTACCGGTTCTGGTCCGGCTAAAGAGGCCTTAACGGCTCTGGAAAACGGGAGGGGGATATGTCGAGAATGCTGGAAGAAGTTGTAGTGGTGGATTCCATCAGGACGCCTTTCGGGCGTGCCGGTGAAAAGGGGATTTTCTGGAAAACGAGAGCAGAAGATCTGGCCGTTGCGGTTTTTAAGGCCCTTCTTGAAAGAAATCCTTCCCTTGATCTTTCCACGATCGACGACAGCATATGGGGGGTGACCAATCAGGTCAGGGAACAGGGCGGAACCCTCGGACGCATGGTCCCAATTCTTGCTTACGGGGAAAAAGGCTGGGGTATCCCCGGGTGTTCCATAGACAGGATGTGCGCAAGCAGCTTAACTGCGGTGGGTTTCGGGGCTGCGATGATTGCATCGGGCATGGCAGAATGCATCATTGCCGGAGGGGTTGAACACATGGGACATCTTCCCATGGGGTTTATGAGAGACCTTCATCCCCGGGCTGCGGAAGCTCTGGGTGACGAGACCGCTTTAGTAATGGGCCAGACCGCCGAAAACATCCACGACCGCTTCCCCGAATTTACCAGGGAGATGGCGGACATGTACGCATTCATGAGCCAGCAAAAGGCGGCAAAAGCCATAAGGGCGGGAAAGATGAGGGATATGATGGTTCCGGTGGAGGTTGAATTGCCCGATGGAACAAAAGCTTTGATACGGGAAGATCAAACTCCCCGCCCCGATACAACCCTTGAAAAACTCGCCTCCCTGAAACCTGCTTTTAGAGAAAACGGGAGGGTTACGGCCGGAAATGCCTGTCCTCTGACGGACGGTGCTGCAGCGGTTCTTATCATGAGCGAGTCCAGGGCAAGGAAGCTGGGGCTTACGCCAAAGATGCGTTTTGTAACCTGTGCCGTCGCCGGAGTGGATCCCCGTATTATGGGAACGGCTCCCGTCCCGGCAACGCAGAAAGCTCTTGCAAAGGCCGGACTCAAGATGGACGATATAGATGTCATCGAAATAAACGAGGCCTTTGCGGTTCAGGTTCTCTACTGCCTGGACAGGCTGGGACTTACCGCCGATGATCCCAGAGTTAACATGTGGGGAGGAGCCATTGCCTACGGCCATCCTTTGGCCGCATCGGGAGCCCGGCTTATCGCATTCCTGCAACGCATCTTTGAAGAACATCCTGAATACCGATACGGCATAACGACTCTTTGTGTGGGAAGGGGTCAGGGATATACCGTAATCTGGGAAAATCTTCTGAGATAACAATTTCGGATGTCCAGGGCTCGACGGGATCAGCGGGCACATCCAGACAAAAAGGGTGACCTGATTTTCCCGTAATCAGAGGTACGAAGCGAGGGCGACGGCCTGTGCACTTCTCCCTTTTTACGCTTTCAAATGGGGTAAGCTTACTGCCGAAAGGAAAGAGCGCGAATTCTGACACAACGCGGTTATTACGAACTTACCTGCCACAACATCTATCGAGGCAGAGACGGGAGATAAAGGTCACGTGAAGCACTGGAGCCGCAGTTAAAAAAGGTCTTTTGGAATGCAATCGGTCATCAGAGGTAATCCAATTTTGTAACCTGACCTGTTTGGCATAAGAAGCCGTTTCCGGAAACTTCAAAGCAAAGGCCCGAAGAAACGGGCTGATTTTCGCCAATCCGGACTGTGCCGTGAGCCCGCGTATAAAATTTCGATTAAGCCATAAACTATCGAGAGTTCGATGCCGATGGGACAGCTGTTTAAACGATCAATGCCGGATCGGGAGCATACGGGCGGTTGAGCATACCGTTCCAGTGCAGCGAAATCGAGTAAGGATTTTAAACCCCCGCTACGGAGCCTGAAGAGCACACAGAGGAACTCCCTGCGTAAGACGACAGAAACTTTTAAGAAATAGCAGAACCCAAATTATTCGGGAATACGCGATTCCTCCGTTCCTCGAACCCACCATGATGTTCGTTGCAGAATCCCCGGGATCACGCAGGGGTACAAAAAATGCGCCCGGTCTGATAACATATTTTCCTGCAATTATGCGTACAGGTTAATTGGTCACTTCCCCGGCAGAGGTTTGAAAATCAATGGACGTTGTAAAATTTGCGATTCCAGAGATCATATTCGGGCGGGGTAGCATGAAGTACACGGCCCTGTGCGCCAGAAGGCTTGGTGCCGAGAAGGTGTTTTTGGTGAGCGATCCGGGGCTCGAAAAGGTGGGATGGGTTGATGAGTTGATCAACATCCTGGAGGCACATCAACTGGAATGGGTCTATTTTGGAGATGTCGTGTCAAACCCCAGGGATTACCAGATAGAAAGGGGAGCCCGGCTATACCTTAGCGAGCGGGCTGACGTGGTCATCGCTCTTGGTGGCGGTAGCCCTATGGATGCAGCAAAGGGGATTGCCATTGTAGCAAGTAACGGGGGAAGTATCCATGATTACGAAGGTGCGAACAGGATTCATCGGCCTTTACCTCCGATGGTATTTCTACCCACAACCGCCGGAAGTGGTTCGGATATCTCCCAGTTTGCCATTATTACCGACACGCGAAGACGCGTAAAAATGTCGATCATCAGCCGGACTCTTGTCCCCAACATCTCCATAATAGACCCTCTCTTTTTGCAAACCAAACCGAGAGAACTAGTGCTCTCCTCTGCCATTGACGCCCTTTCTCATGCAATAGAATCTTTCGTTTCCGTCATAGCCTCGCCCTTTACGGAGATGCAGTCACTCAAAGCCATTGAACTTGTGGCCAAATATTTACCCACGGCGGCCGTGAGCCTGGAACTCGACACACTGGAAGCCCTGAGCACTGCCAGCACGGCTGCCGCAATGGCTTTCAGCAATGCTGGGCTCGGAGCCGTGCACGCCCTGTCCCATGCCATAGGCGGCATGTACGACGTTCTGCACGGCCATGTGCATCCGGTGCTACTGCCGCCCGTTATGAGATTCAACATGGAAGCATGCCTCGACAAGATGGCCCAGATAGGACGGATCATTTCAGGCCGTCGGAGACGAAGCAAGAAATCTACGGCCATTGAAGGAATCGAAACGCTTCGGGAAATGTTCCTGTCTCTTAACATGAAGGTAAGACTCAGGGATATACTGCCCGACGATCACAACATTGAACTGCTCTGCAGGATGGCAATTCAAGACGTTTGCGTGGTCACGAATCCCCGGCCGGTAACATGGAAGGATCTGGTAAAAATTTGCGAGGAGGCCTGGTAGTGAAGCCCGTCCCTACCCTGCAAGACATCATAGGCATTGAATACTCAAAATTGGGGTTTTTCAGAGAGGCCCAGGAAAGGATTACTCAACTACGAACATATGCGGAAGAGCTTGCCAGGAAGAAACAACAGATTCAGGCCATTCTCGACGCCATAACAGATGTCATGCTGGTCCTGGATCTTAACTACCGCATAGTTTCGGCAAACAATGTTTACTTCAAGGTTTTTGATCACCCCTTTCCCATAGGCAGATACTGCTTCGAGGCGCTGAGAAAAAGGAGAGAACCCTGCAATTTATGCCCGGCAACAAAGGCTCTTCATAACAACAGCGTTCAAAGACAGGAGGATCTCATAGAGACTCTTGACGGTCCGAAGCACCTTGAGATAACCGCATCGCCCATCAAAGACGGTTCGGGAAAGCCCTGTCATATTCTGCTCCTGAAAAGGGACGTAACAGTTGAGAGGGAATACCGTCGCAAATGCTATGAAGCCGAAAAGATGGCGACAATCGGTCTTCTTGCTTCAGGGGTGGCTCACGAAATCAACAACCCCCTTACGGGCATTTACGGTTTTTCGCAGGCCCTTAAGCGCAGGCTTCAGAATAATCGCCACAAGATACCCGTGGATTTTGCTGAGGATGTAGAGCTGACATTGAATATCATTCTGGAAGAATGCCGACGATGCCAGGACATCATCCAGAGCCTGCTTACCTACAGCAGAGAATCTCCAACAACGTTTACGCTTGTGAACCTTAACGAGCTCGTCCAGGAATCACTGAAACTCTTGAAACATCGCCTGGCGGGAAATAAGAAAAGGCGCCTCACACTGAATCTGGATCCGCACCCAACATTTATTAAGGGCAACCCCCAACAACTAAAGCAACTCATTCTAAACCTGGTTCTAAATGCTATTGATGCCACTTCTGACGGAGGACATATAAAGATTTCCACTCGAATCTGCAGAACCGATAGTGTGGAACTGGAAGTAGATGATGACGGTTGTGGAATACCGGATGAGCATATGTCCCGAATATTCGATCCTTTCTTTACAACAAAACCTGTTGGTCAGGGAACAGGCATGGGGCTTGCCATATGCTATAACATCGCACAAAACCACGGGGCTTACATAAAAGTTCACAGTCAGGAGGGTAGGGGCTCAAAATTTATCGTTGTCTTTCCGGAGAGCAAACGGTAGTGGGGCAATGGACAGGATTAGAGTGCTGGTTATAGACGACGAACCATCCATAAGAAAGCTTGCAGAAAGAGAATTGGTCAGTGAGCGACGGTTAATCACTACGGCGTCCAGTGCATCCGAGGCCTTGAGTCTGATAGAACAACAGGATTTCGACGTTATTATTCTGGACATACGGCTGCCGGACGCCGACGGGATGGACCTCCTGGTGCGCTTTCGAGAAACTCTACCGGATGTGGAGGTAGTAATCATAACGGGCTATGGAACAATAGAAAGTGCAATAGCCGCCATGAAGGTAGGGGCCTACGACTACATAACCAAGCCTTTTCAGCTTGAGCATCTGGAGCTTATTGTGGAAAAGGCATACGAACGTGTAAGTCTCAAACGTGAAAACAGAATTCTTTCCCGTGCCCTGGTCGAAGCACCGATCCCCAGGCTTGTGGGGACTTCTCGCGGTATCCAGCAGGTCATGGAAATGATCCGCAAAGTTGCAACCTGGGACGTTCCAGTTCTGATAACCGGAGAATCAGGGACGGGGAAAGATGTTGTGGCAAGAACCATCCACGCCCTTAGTAAAAGATCCGAAAAACCTCTCATTGTTAAAAACTGTGGGGAGATACAGAAGGACCTCATAAGAAGTGAGCTTTTCGGCCACGTAAAAGGAGCCTTCACGGGGGCTGACCAGACCCGGGAAGGTCTTTTAGGAATAGCCGATCGCGGGACCCTATTTCTCGACGAGATAGGAGAATTACCCGAAGATGTCCAGGCGGCGCTCCTGAGATTCTTAGAAAATAGATGCTACCGAAGGGTTGGAGATCCCCACGAACGTCGAGCAGACGTCCGCCTGATTTTTGCTACTCATCGAGACCTCAAAAAGGAAGTAGAAGCCGGAAGGTTTCACGAGGCTCTTTACTACAGGATAAACGTCTTTCACATTCACATCCCGCCCCTTAGAGAAAGACGAGAAGACATACCCCTTCTTGTGGAACACTTCCTTACCAGGTTGAGCCCTCCCGGTACGAGATACAGGATAACGGACGACGTGCTGGGATACCTCATAAACTACAATTGGCCCGGCAACGTAAGAGAACTCCGAAACGTCATCGAACGGGCAATAATCCTTGCTGAAAACGAGCTTTTAACCCCCAAAACTCTCCCAATGGAAATAACATCCGGGCAACCTGCATCCCACCTTCCGATGTCTTCTCTGAAACTTTCAGAAATGGAGAAATACCTGATCCAAAAAGCCCTATCCATACATCGGGGAAACAAACGAAAGGCTGCGCAAAGTCTTGGAATAAGCCGCAAGACTCTCTATCGGAAGATGAAAACTTACGGCCTTCTGAAACGGGAAGGCTCAATAACAACTGTTTCCTGAAGCCTCGCCTTTAAATATTGTGTGACTTTTTACCACAGTTATCTTCAAAGTTAGAATAAGCGTTCAAAAAACCCGATAACCTCCTGTGGGTCAATCTTACACACTAACCTTCCCCCAAGGTCGTTGACAAAACGGCCAATCCACAAGCACCGCCTACAAAAACCCTAACGGCACGGTTTTTGGTATCCCTATATGAGGCAACCCGGTCATTTCAAAGAACACTAACCCCAACAACAAGGCAGGAGGTTGAACCATGGCAGTTAAAGAGCAAGTTTACGGTTTTTACATTCCCACAGTCACACTTATGGGAATTGGGGCTCACAAGGAAGTCGGTCGCCAGATCAAGGTGCTCGGCGGTAAGAAGCCCCTTCTGGTGACCGATAAGGGACTCACTAAGGCAGGCCTAACCGACCAGATAAGGTCTCTCATTAAAGAAGACACAGGGATAGACGTTGTGGTTTTTGATGAGACGGTTCCCAATCCCACGGATAAAAACGTACACGACGGATTAAAGGTTTTTAAAGACAACGGTTGCGACATGATCATATCACTGGGAGGAGGAAGTTCACACGACTGCGCGAAAGGTATCGGTATTCTTGCAACGAACGGAGGAAATATCCGCAACTATGAGGGAATCGACAAAGCCACAAAACCAATGCCTCCTTTCATAGCCATAAACACCACGGCGGGAACGGCAAGCGAAATGACCCGATTCTGCATAATCACCAATACCGACACGAAGGTTAAGATGGCAATAGTTGACTGGCGAGTGACACCAAATGTAGCCATAAACGATCCACTTCTAATGATGGGGATGCCTCCCGCATTGACGGCCGCAACCGGAATGGACGCACTTACCCATGCAGTAGAAGCCTATGTGTCTACTCTGGCAACTCCCGTAACCGATGCTTGCGCCCTTCAAGCAATCCGACTGATCTCCAAATACCTTAGGAGTGCCGTCGCAAACGGTTCCGACATAGAAGCCCGGGACAAGATGGCCTATGCCGAATACCTTGCGGGTATGGCCTTCAACAACGCCAGCCTGGGATATGTACACGCCATGGCTCACCAATTGGGAGGCTTTTACGACCTTCCCCATGGAGTCTGTAACGCTATTCTCCTTCCTCACGTGGAGAGATTCAACCTCATTGCCAAACTGGATCGGTTCGCCGACATAGCAGTTGCCATGGGTGAAAATGTAGAAGGTCTTTCACCAAGAGATGCTGCCGAAAAAGCCCTTCAGGCCATTGAAAAGCTTTCCCGTGACGTGGGTATCCCCGGTGGGCTTAAAGAACTCGGCGTTAAGAAGGAAGACATTCCTACAATGGCTCAAAATGCCATGAAAGACGCCTGCGGACTGACCAATCCACGCCGAGCGACGCTGGAAGACATCATAATGATTTACGAGAATGCACTCTGATTCTAATGAACGTCTTTGGCACAATGAGGGAGAATAGGCCATGAAGATTTTACGGATAGACATGGGGGCGGAAGGTGGACCCAGGGTTGTGGAGAGCGGTCTTGGGGAGTATGAGGGTTTTGGTGGCCGTGGGCTGACTTCTGCGATTGTTTCCCTGGAGGTTCCGCCTGACTGTCATCCTTTGAGCGGTGAAAACAAGCTTGTCATAGCCCCCGGGCTTCTTAGTGGAACCACGGGAGCCATGACGGGAAGGATCTCGGTGGGTTGCAAGAGTCCTCTTACGGGCACAATCAAGGAAGCCAATGCGGGAGGTCAGCCTGCTCAGGTACTGGCCCGGCTGGGTTATGCGGCAATCGTTCTTGAGGGCAAACCCAGAACGGATGATCTCTACGTAGTTTACATAAAC
>NZ_FOUU01000014.1 GCF_900114975.1 Thermodesulforhabdus norvegica | reverse complement strand
AAACGGCTTGACGACTTTCCCTTCCATCACGCTCCCCCTTTCCAGAACCAGATTTACCTCTTGTTACTGGTCCAGTCCAGTTGGGGGTCACTATACCATCTCCCACATGTCCACCGTCCAGAAGAAGCTGTTCCAGATCTACGGCCTGGATAAGTACACCTGAACAAAACATAGCATTACACTTTTTTAATAACAATTACGCATAGTTAAACCATTAAAATGGGGCGTTCTGGAAAACTTGAGTCGGGGTATGGATGGACTAAGGGATACTTTTTAAGCACCTTTGCAAGTTTTTGTCAAAGGTGATGACCTCCCTCTCTTTGCCGTAGGCACACAAGAGGCAATCCACAAAGTCAAGATTCTTATTTTCAAAGATTTCAAGAGCCTTAAGAAGATGGGATTTGTTCAAAGCCTTTATGCCTTTGAGTTCAATCAATTCCCTCAAAACCTCCGATATCTCCGACCTGCTTACCTTGTAAAGCTTCTGAAGAACATAAACGACTTCCGCCAGGACTGACTCAAGAAGAAGAACTTTAGCCTTTCCATCAAATACTGCGTTGAACACTTCTTCCGCTTTTGCATAAAGCTCTTTATTGTCTTTCAACAGGTACCTGAGTATTACATTCGCATCAACCAGAGTTATGCTTTTCTCTGAAGGCATCAGCTATTGCCTCCTTTTCCATCTTCATGACCTCTTCTATAGGCTTTCCTTTAATAGCGTACTCGAGCAGAACTCCTCCGAGTTTCTTGACCGGCTTTATCACCACCTCCCCTTCTTTCATGGTTATCTCCACGAGGTCTGTTCCGAGCTTTTTTCTTATCTCTGCAGGTATCGTAACCTGACCCTTTCTGGTAATCTTAGCAATAGGCATATTTACCTCCTTATCACAGTATGAGCCTATTCAATAACTCACGAAGTCTTGAAAATAAAACATCGTGTCTAATTATCAAATAATTTTTATCGCAAATTTTGTTAAAATATTTCATAGTCAATTCCAAAAAAAATTATTGTCCCTCTATAAACTTTATTACAAAAGCAAATATAAACTAAATTATTGCAGGAGGCAACCTCCCTGGTATTATTTTTTGTCCTTCGGCTCCATTCTGGCTCAAGTTTCCATTTTTTGGGAATGCCTACCGGAAGTTCTAGGGTTTTTAAATGCTTATTGTTCCACATAGTATAACAGACAAGAAATTAATCTGTAAAATGTAATTGCCATGGAAACAAAAGGAACCGGAACAATAATAGCAAGAAAACGGGGCAACAGGAAATATTACTATTACTCCCGATCCTACCGTGTAAAGGTCGATCCCAATGCTACGGGAAAGACCAGGGGATCGGGAAAGAGCAAGGTTGTGACCCGGCAGGTTTACCTGGGCACTGCAGAAGATATATTGAAGCTGATTGAAGAAGCCCGAAAGCATCAGGAGCCCAAAAAGGTAAGCTCCCGGCAATTCGGCCTTCCCATGGCACTTTTTGAGGTGTCAGAAAGAATTGGGCTGAGGGATATTATAAACAGAGTGGTTCCCGGGAAGGTCTGCGGGATTACGCCGGGGGATTTCGTGCTCATAGCCGCCATAAACCGCGCTGGAAATCATTACAGCAGGGCAAAAATCGGAAGATGGTATAAGACGGTCTCCCTGGAGAGGTTTCAAAAAATCAAGGCGAAAAAACTTTCCAGCAAGGCTTTCTGGAGGGTTTTTGACAGGATAATAAGTGAACGGGAAATAAAGGAAGAAAAGGTCAAAAGGGGCTATGAGCCCAATGAGAAGCTAGATACGGATTATGCAACCTTTCGGCTCACAGAATAGAGGATGCCTTCCGGCATCTCAAAGATCGAGATCTCGTATCCTGCTATCCCGCATACCACTGGACCGATTCGAAGATAAGGGTTCATGCCTTTGTGTGCGTTCTTGCCCTTCTTCTGATAAAGCTTCTCTGTCTGATTGCAAATCGGGAAGGAATGGAAGTCACCACGACCCTTCTCATAGAAGAGCTTCAGGATATAAAGGAAGTCATCCTGGTCTACCCCAACAGGCGGGCCGTTAGAACCATCTCCCACATGTCCACCGTCCAGAAGAAGCTGTTCCAGATCTACGGCCTGGATAGTACACTTGAATAAAATATAGCATTACATTTTTTTAATAACAATTACGCATAGTTAAACCATTGAAATGGGGCGTTCTGGAAAACTTGAGTCTATGAGGTCTGCGTGTATCTGTTCCCTTGTTTTGCTTATCGTTTTTTATTCCATGGAAAAGGGGGAAACAGTTCTTAAAGGACGCACCATCAATTTCGTCCTTTTATGAAATTGGATAATTTATTGAAAATCACTGGCGCGCCTGGGAGGATTCGAACCCCCGACCCGCGGATTAGAAGTCCGCTGCTCTGTCCACCTGAGCTACAGGCGCGCTTTCGTCTAAAATTAAGCACAATATTCGCCTTCTGTCAAAATTATTCCTTAAACCCCGGCCCGACCTTTTCCGGATATACCCGGACACTACCTCCAGATATTTCCAGCCTACCCGAGCATATCTCCAGCGTCTCATCACATTTCAAATTTTCAGAAACCAGCAGTTCAACCTTATCCCTGTCAGCCCCTCGAAGCCTGGGCATTATCCGATCCAACCCTTTGAACATGAGTGTTCCAGACCCGGTGAAGGATCCTGCGGAGAAGCTTCCGTCGATATTAGCCACCCCTCCTGTGTCTCCGGGTAAATCAAAAGAGGCCTCCAAATATATCGGCAACTGCTTTTGAGTCATCAAACCGACAAGATACATGGTCACATAACCAAGAATCATCTGATCGGGCTCACTCTTTCTGGCCTCTCGCTGCAGTATGAGCCCGGCCGCAAGTACTTCAGAAGGAAGATCACTGACACTTGCCTTAAAGCTGCTTTTCAAGGGCCATAGATCTGAAGCACTCAACCCGGCCTGCTCCAGCTGCTCTTTGATACCCCACCCGTCCACAACAAGATCCTGCAGATTATAGGTTAACTCCAGCCATATCTTTCGTTTTTCATCAAGAAACCCGCGACTCATTACGGAGGTCCTGTTAATACTACAGTTTGCCTTTTCATCGGGCCCCACCATATCAAGGGAAAAATTGGCCATTTCCCAATTTAACACCCATAAGTCACGGTAATTCTTATCTAAATTAGCCGTAAGGCGCCACTTGTTTACCTTGTTAACCAGGGAATCCAGATTGTCGGTGTCCTCAACCACGGGCATGCTCTGCCAGTTTCCTCTGATGGAGTACAGAAGAGAATCTGCCCTGGCATCGATTACATTCATGCCTCCGGCTTCTTTCCCGTCTTTGAGCTCCACCACTATATTCCGTAAACTTACCGACATCGGGGACAGTCCGCCGTTAAGAGCGCTACAGGGCTCGAAGGTCACGTCTTTCAGGGAAAAATTCAAATCGATTTTCTCATCTCCATATACAAGCGAAGTATCATCAGCGGAACAGAACCTTAGATCACCGGATCTAAAAAGAGGGTATTCCATCTTTATATTCCCGACTTTAAGGACGCCTTCGCCGCTTAAACTCTTAATGCTCGCTTTAACGTCTTCTGCAACGACATCAACCGCCCAGTCGGGAAAAACCGACATTGGATTTAGGTGAACCTTATCAGGATCGATCTGCACATCTGTAACCACGACCTTTTGAGAGGACAAAATGTTCATCAGGTCATCTTCTATTGACTCTATGATACTGTTCTTCTGGTACACATAAAGAAAAAAGATACCTCCTCCAACTAAGGAGGCGATAACCAGTACAACAAGGAACGAACGCATTTTTTATCCTTTCTTTTCACGAGATTTTCAGGATTTGTTATTACAGGCCAGAACCTTTAAAAACCAATTTTCGGGACTTCTCTTTGCCTCATAAAGAGCTTTATCGGCCTCCTGAAGTAAAAGGTGCATCAACGCCTCTTCCGACTTATTCTCCAATTTCTTACACTCCGGAAGCAAAACGGCTATGCCTACGGAAAGGCCAACATGTCCCGGAGTAAGCTTTTTAAATTTTTTTATTATTCTTCTGGCAACATCTTCCGCAGCTTTTTGCTCAGTATTTGTAAGAAGAATAATGAACTCATCTCCTCCAAATCTAAAAACGAAATCAACGTCTTTCCTCACGGACTCATCCATAATCCTCACAGCCTTTTCCAGCAAGACGTCACCTGCCAGATGACCGAAGGTATCGTTATATTGCTTGAAGCGGTCGATATCCGAAAAAAGCAGGCTAAGGGGCTGCAGATACCTTATGGATCTTATGATTTCGCGTTTCAGCATAAAGCTGAGGGCATACCGATTGTACGCTCCGGTGAGGGCATCCTTGAGGAGGAGTTCTGCCATCTGAGCCCGTTCTTCTCTGTCTCTTGCAATGCGCTCGATCTTGGCGTCCAGCTCTTCGATGCCGAAGGGTTTTATTAAAAAATCCGCTGCACCCGCTCTCACGATGTCGGCATAACGATAATTTCTGATGTACCCCGTTATGGCCACTATGTCGACATTTCTGGGAACCGACTTAATCCTGCGGATAAGCTCCAGACCATCAAGCCCCGGCATGTGCATGTCCGTTATGACTATGTCGAAGGGAGTGTCTGAGAACATTCGGATTGCTTCCATTCCGTCCGATGCAGTTCTGACATGATAGCCCTTTCTGGTAAGGTGATCCAGGAGGAGCTTTCGTATATTTTCATCGTCGTCCACTACGAGAATTCGGAGAGGTGGCCTTTCCTTTGCGTAAACCCCGTACTCGGCATTGCTGACAAAAAGCTCGGGCATCTGCCTCACTCACAGACCTGAAGAAAAATTAAAAATTCGGAAGAACCACCTTACTTCTCAAGGGCTTTAAACCTACGGAAACCCGGACCAAAAAGCATTACTAGCATGAAAATTTGTTAAGCCTATGTCAATAAATTTTGCACACCCTTTGATTTTTTCACGGGTTCGGGCTAATTACTTCTTGCAAATCTAGAACTTGCAAGAGGTATCGGCCGGATGGAAGTAAAAGCCAATACAATTGTAGCATTTCGGTACAGATTTTTCGACCGAAAAGGACGACCTCTTCACAGAGGCAGGTGGTTCTATGGAAAAGGAATGATAGAGGGTGATGATATACCTGAGTTCCTTTCAGAACACCTGATAGGCAAAAGGAGGGGGGACACCATAACGATACCGGTTGAAGACCGGATTTTCGAAGGCGGTGAGCTTAAGGAAGAACTCGTGCCCAGAGATTTCCTGCCGGACCGGCCTGTAAGTCCCGGAGACACAGTATCCGTAATCGACGACAAAGGGTCTTCCTGGCTTATGAAGATAATCGATGTGCTTCCAGACCACGTAATTGCCGTACCTCTGGCGGGAAACCCGCAAAAAGCCGCTTTCATAGAAGTGACCGTGGAGGAGGTCAGGTGGGCTACTCCTGAAGAATTCATAAACCGCAGGGCCAGCAGGATGGAGAAATACCATGGATGATCTCAAAAGGGTTGCACGCTTTCTTTTTGAAACGGGCATGCTGAAAAAGATCCGTCGTACCGGTTATCCCTTTCTGGGATCGGGCGGAGAATCCGTGGCAGACCACTCGTTCCGCACGGCCCTGATAGGGCACGCACTTGCCCTGATCCAGGGTTACGAGAATCCCGAAAAGGTGGTCTTAATGTGTCTCATTCACGATCTTGCGGAAGCAAGAACCGGCGACCATAACTACGTTAACAAGCAGTACGTAAGCTCAGATGAAGCGAAGGCTTTTTCCGATGCCGTAAAAGAATTGCCCTGGGAGGGTTTGTATCGAGAGCTCTGGCACGAATATCAGGAGGAGCAGACAATAGCTTCAAAACTTGCTCATGATGCAGACCAGCTCGACCTTCTGGTGGAACTCAAGGAACAGCAGGATCTCGGCAATCGCTATGCCTCCAGGTGGATTAAATACGTGTTAAAACGCCTGCACACCGATGAGGCCTTAAAACTCGCAGAGGCCATTCTCCAAACCGATTGGACCTCCTGGTGGTTCGACAATAACGATTCATGGTGGGTCAGAAACAGGAAAGACTCCATCGCCGTGGAATGAAAAATTTATTATCTTAATGCCTTAGCAAGCAACTCTGCCATGTGAAGGACCCTAACGGGATTACCCCTTCGATCCATACCGCCGCGAAGCTGAAGCAAACAACCCGGGCAATCGGTAACGAGATACCTGGCGCCCGCGGACAGCACATCATCAAGCTTTTTTGAAAGAAGCTCCCGTGAGATCTCCGGGAACTCCAGAGAATAAGAGCCTCCCAGACCGCAACAAACCTCTTCTTCCGGGCAGGGCGCATAAACATAACCGGCAACAGAGATGAGCCTTCTCGGAGCCTCCTTGACCTTAAGACCACGGCATAGATGGCAGGGGGCATGATAGGTCACAGTTTCCCCTGATGACGAAAAAAAGGACTTTTCGTCATCTCCCATTAAGCCCAGCACAAAGGAGCTAAAATCCACGATTTTTTTAGAGAACTCAACCGCCCTGCTCCGTTCCTCCGGTGTGTAAAAAAGCCTGGGATAATTTTCCTTCATATGAGAGCCGCAGGAGGCACAGAGGGTCACAATGTAACGGCAGTCGGAAGCATCTCTGGCAAAGGCCCCAATGTTTTGAAGCGCCACAAGGCGGGCGGTCTCTTTTTCGGAGGCCATCAGGGCCGGCAGGCCACAGCAAGTCTGACCTTCCGGGAAGGTTACCGAGACTCCAAGCCTTTCAAAGATCTTCATGGCACTTTCGGCCTGTTCCGGATAAACAAAATCAATCAAACACCCTGCAAAAAAACCGACCTTTTCCCTTTCAGCCCCGGGTTCAGGCTTCACAGAAGGCCATCTGTCTCTGAAGGGATGAGCCGTTATTGACGGGAGGCTACGAAAGGAGTGTTCTTTCATGAAAAAGAACGGTAGATGCCTGATCATCCCATCGGAGTCGGCAATGGGTTTCTGGATTAACCTTGCCCGCCTTAAAAGAAAGTGAAAAAGCCGGCGATTCTTGAGAACCTTTGCAAGAACCAGGTTTTTTACCGGTTTTCTTCCCCTGTATTCCAGCACCTTCCCGTAGGTTTCCTTAATCAGGTACGGAAGGTCAATACCCACCGGACAAACTTCTTTGCAGGCCTGGCAGTTAAGGCAGTTGCGCACCAGGGCCTCGTCGTTTTCGGCTCCGTGATAAAAGTAGGTCAGAATAAGCCCTATGGCTCCTATGTAAACGTGACCGTAATTGTGACCGCCCACCAGCCTGTAGATCGGGCAAACGTTAGCGCAGGCACCACAGCGGATACATCGAAGTACTTCACCGAAGATCGGGTCCTTCGCAATCTCACTTCTTCCGTTGTCCAGAAACACAATGTAAAGTCTTTTCTGCCCGCCTTCGTCTCCGTTCCATGGAACCGCACCGGATATCCAGGTAACGTAGGTAGAAATGGGCTGACCTGTTGCGTTGCGTGGAAGAAGCCTGAGAATACGAAGAGCCGTTCCTGTGTCAGGCACAAGCTTATCCAGACCTACAAGGGCAATGTGTACGGGAGGAAGGGTCGTCACGAGGCGTGCATTGCCTTCATTTGTAACTATGCCCAGCGTCCCCGTTTCGGCAACGGCAAAGTTGGCCCCTGATATGCCCACATGAGCCTCAATAAATTCTTTCCTCAGCTCTCTCCTCGCAAGGGCAACCATTGCTCCAATGTCTTCCGGATCTATCGGCTGACCCGTATATTTCTGAAAAATCTCGGCCACATCCCTGCGACAAAGATGAATGGCCGGCATAACCATATGAGAAGGACCATGACCGCAGAGCTGAATAATCCACTCGCCCAGATCGGTTTCCACCACCCGGTAGCCTCTTTTTTCCAGATAGGCGTTGAGAAAAATCTCTTCGGCGGTCATGGATTTTGACTTGACAATTTTCCGCGCTCCGGCGTCCTGAGCTATCCTGTGGATAATCTCATTGGCCTCAAGAGCAGTACGGGCCCGATAAACCACGGCACCTTTCTCTTCGGCTTTCTCCTTGAAACGGGCGTACAGCTCTTCCAGCTTCTCCACAGCCGACTGTCTGGAAGAGCCGAGTTCAAGCCTCAGCCCTTCAAAATCAATACCCTCAAAGGCGCGCCCCCGGGCTTCTCTGTAGGAAAGAGCAAAGTTATCCAGGGTTGTTCGAAGATATTCATTTTCCAAGGCTTTCGCTAAATCACTTCGGTATTTTTTAATGCTTCTGGGCGATCTTTCCATGCCAGACTACTCCCCGTACAGGATTACCGTGACCTCTCTGGGGCCGTGCACCCCGATTGTAAGGACTCTTTCTATATCAGCCGTCCGACTGGGCCCGGTGATAAAAGCAACGTAGGCACCGGGTCTTTGCAGCATCTCTTCCAACAAGGATTCGACTTCGGGAAGTTCCGAATAGAGGGTGGAAGAAGGCATAAGAATGAAATGACGATCGGCCAGCATGGATGCCAGCCTCACGTCCTCGGAAGTGCTTTCAATAACGACGGTACCCGTTTCGGAGATGCCCGCATGACCCGGCGTTACTGCAACCGAAAACCCGGGCAAAAGATCTCTTACAGAACCGACATGGCACTTTATACCTTCGTCGGAGAGACGTCGCTCGATTAAACTCGTGGTCTCGCCATCAAAGCCGCTGATTACAACAGGAGCGGCTTCTCCTATACAATCGACCAATTTATCACAGGCCTCAATCAGACTGCCGGTAACCAACACCTCACACTGAACCGCCCCTGCCCTCGATACAAACCTTTCAATCAAAGAAGTTCCTGCCATGGCCTGCTCCTTGTTGCGGTCTTTAGTGGAAGAACAGAGAAGGCAGCCAGGTAACGGTTTGAGGAAAAAGGATTATCGCAATCAACCCCAGGATCTGCAATCCCACGAAAGGCAGAATTCCCTTATAAATGGTCATCATATTATATTCCTTTGGGGCTACTCCTGCAAAATAAAAGAGCGCATATCCGAAGGGCGGAGTAAGGAAGGAGGTCTGAAGGTTGACGCACATGAGCATTGAAAACCAAAGGGGGTCAAAATCAAGCTCCATAGCTATGGGCATAAAAATGGGAACGGTTACAAGAAGAATTGCTGCCCAGTCGATAAACATGCCCATGATAAAGACGATTGCCATCATTATGAAAAGAACCACCCACCTGTTAAGACCGCTCCCTATGAGAAAATCCGCAACGACATCTCCACCACCCATGCTCAGGAAAACGGTGCTGAAGCATTTACCCCCGATAAACAGCATCATAACCATACAGGTTGTACGAAGAGTGGCTACAGAGGAATCTTTCAGCATCTTCCAGTTCACGGCTCTATTGAAAAGGGCCAGCAGGAAAGCCCCCAGGACCCCCATACCTGCCGCTTCCGTGGGTGTGGCAATTCCGAGAAGGATCGTGCCCATTACGAGAAAGATAAGGGCCAGAGGCGGGACCATGGACTTAAGAGTCATGGCCCACTTCTGAGCCGTCGTATATCTGGACGCCTCTTCCTTTGATATAGGGGGTCCCAGTGACGGATTGAGAGCACAGCGTATGAATATGTAAATGAAATAAAGCGACGACAGGATCAGGCCCGGAATTACCGCACCGGCAAAAAGGTTTCCCACGGAGGTTTCCTTAAGCCCCGTCAGACCTCCGTAAACCACCATCATGATACTCGGGGGAATGAGAATACCGAGGGTCCCGGTGGCGCATATAATGCCGCTTGTAAGCTCCTTCTGATATCCCTTCTGCAAAAGGGCTGGAGTGGCCAGCAGGCCCATGGCAACTACCGATGCCCCGATTATGCCCGTTGTGGCGGCAAAAACCGTGCAGACCACGACTACCGCAAGCCCGAGACCACCTCTGAGACTCCCGAGAACAACGTAAAGGGCATCAAAAAGTTTTTCCGCAACCCTCGACTTATCCAGAAGCTGAGCCATGAAAATGAAAAGGGGGATCGCCACGAGAACGTAATTGTTCATGATGCCCCAGGCATTATTGACGAACATGTCAAAAAGCGCCGGGACATTAAAGCCGTTATCTATCAGGCCGAATACCGCAGCGACCCACGCCAGAGTGAAAGCCAGCGGATGGCCGAAAACGATAGCGACAATAAGGGTAGCAAACATAAGAAGGGTGAGTACTTCAGGACTCATTAACCTTACTCCCTGGATAGCTTTCGGTATTTTCGAAGATTTTCAAGAAACCTTAAGACTCCACGAAGCCAAAGAAAAAAGAAACCGAGGGCCATAAGAATCTTTATGGGATAAATCGGAGGAGCCCAGCTCGTAGAATTGAGTTCCCGCTGAAGCGTCGAAATATAGGCGAATTTAAAGGACCATATCGTGAAGAGGGTTATCACGGGAATAAACATCAGACCGTAGGTGAGCATTCCAAAAAGTGCCTGGGTTTTTTCGGAAAGACGTGAGGTTATGATGTCAACTCTGACGTGACCTTCGTAATGCTCAGTATAACCGAGCCCCAACATATAATGAATTCCGTAAAGAAAAGTTGTGGCTTCAAATCCCCAGATACTGGGAGCATTAAACAAATACCTACGAACAACTTCCTGAACGACGACCACAACAAGGGGGATGATCAAAAGAGAAGAAATCTCCCCTTCCCATACCAGCCATTTTAGAATTCTATCCGAAACGCCCTGATTCTTTTTCATAACCGGACTCCGATTAGAGAATTACCCGGGGAGAAGGACCGACCTTCTCCCCTGTGAAGCCTTATTCGGTTACTCGTCCAGACACGTAAACATCATAGGGCCAGGGAGTGGCACCGCTTCGGGCATCACGCCAGTCGGCAAACTCTTTTATAAAAGCCTCCTGGCTTTCCAGCACCTTCTTCACGTCGGGGTATTTTTCTTTGAGAGAATCCAGATACTCTTTGGTGGTCTTTCTGAAGGATATCAAAGCCTCTTTGTCCATCTTCACTATTTCTATCTTTTCCTTGAATCTTCTGATGGCTTCGGCATTCAGGCTGTTTATCCAGTTGTAGGCCCAGAGCTGCGTTTCTTTGGCGGCGATATCAACAATCCATTTCAGATCTTCAGGCAGGCTGTCCCAGGCCTTTTTGTTGAAGAACACGGCACATTGAATGCCGGGCTGATGAACGCCGGGCTGAATTGCGTACCTGGTAATTTCGTCAAATCCCATGGGGTAGTTAATAGCAGGAGATGAGAACTCTGCCGCATCAATTACGCCTCTTTCCAGAGCAAGATACACCTCACCTCCAGG
This sequence comes from Thermodesulforhabdus norvegica, assembly GCF_900114975.1. Lineage (NCBI taxonomy): Bacteria > Pseudomonadati > Thermodesulfobacteriota > Syntrophobacteria > Syntrophobacterales > Thermodesulforhabdaceae > Thermodesulforhabdus > Thermodesulforhabdus norvegica. The sequence continues at coordinate 36,589 of NZ_FOUU01000014.1, read as the reverse complement.
GAGAGGACTTACCGATGCTCCAAGCATGTTGAGTATGTCCATGTACCAGCCCACGGTTCGGATCCTGAGTCCCTTGAAGTCTTCCATTTTTTCTGCCCGCTTGTTGGAGAAGAGGCCCATTTCCTGCCCGAGCTGTCCACAGGGAAGAGCATAGAGCCCATAGCGGCCGTAGAGTTCCTGCATCAGCTGGAGTCCGCCTTTTTCGTAGAGCCAGATGTTGTAACCTTCCCCGTCCAGGCCGAAGGGTACGGATCCGAAAGCGACGAAGGCCTCGTTCTTACCCTTCCAGTAGCCGGGCCAATCGTGGCCCACTTCAGCGGTGCCCTGGGCAACGGCGTCAAAGGTCTGCATCGCCGGGACGAGCTCTCCTGCCGAATAGGGCTTTATGTCCAGACGACCTGCCGATGCCAGACGCACGCTGTCACAGAAGTGAACGGCGATGTCGTAGAAGAGAAGCCCCTTCGACCATGGCATGACCATTTTCCATCTGAATTTCTTGTCGGAGGGTTCGAATTTAATTCTCTTTGCAATTTCGTGACGCTCATCGACACCGAACTTTTCTCTTTTTCCCGCCATAGAAGGGTTCAAACCGATGACCAAAACAAGGACCAGGGCCGTCGCCAAAGATAAAAACCTCTTCATGACCAATCCTCCTTATGGTTTAGGCTTTATGATACCCCCCTGATGGGCCAATCCCCGGGGAAGCTTATGGACATTGGCCAGATGACATTCCCAGAATTCGCAAAATCAGGTTGCGGTTAAATTGAATAGCCTATATGATGAGAAAGTGTCAAGAAGAAATTACGATGGTTTTACCATTAGGGGATTATACCTTTTGAGAGGTGTTAAGATGGCAAAGAGGGCTTTGATAGGCGACCTTGAGGCCCTTCTCGGAGCGGGTAAGGTCCTTACCGAACCCGAAGACAGGGCCGCATACTCCTACGATGCTGCCGTCGTAAAACCGGTCTTACCACTTGCGGTAGTACGGCCTGAAACGGAAGAGGAGCTGGGTAAAGTAGTGGCCTACTGCCACCGCCAGGGCATCCCCCTTACGGTTCGTGGCGCCGGAACCAATCTCAGCGGTGGAACGGTGCCTCACGAAAAGGGCATAGTAATCCTGACCGGCAAGCTGGATAAAATCGTGGAACTCAACCCTGAAGACATGTATGCAGTTGTTCAGCCCGGAGTGATCACGGCAAATTTCGCAAAAGCCGTTGAGAAAGAGGGGCTTTTCTATCCTCCGGACCCCGGAAGTCAGGCCGTATCGACCCTGGGAGGAAATGTCGCCGAGAACGCAGGCGGCCTCAGAGGGCTTAAATACGGGGTAACGAGGGACTATGTCCTGGGTCTGGAATTCTTCAGTGCCGAAGGAGACCTGATCAGGACGGGATCGAGAACCGTAAAGTGCGTATCCGGCTACAACCTTGCAGGGCTGCTGGTGGGATCGGAAGGCACACTGGGGGTTATCTCCAGGATTATTCTCAGGCTTATCCCCTACCCTGCCGCAAAAAAATCCATGATGGCCCTTTTTTCCGATCTCCGTTCAGCTTCCGAGACCGTTGCCGCCATCATAGCCGCAAGAGTGATCCCTGCAACGCTGGAGTTTATGGACAGATTTACCATCGATGCGGTGGAAAGATTCAGCCGCGCCGGCCTTCCGGGGGACATCGAAGCCATGCTACTCATCGAGGTTGACGGCCATCCGGCTCAGGTGAAAGATGAAGCCGAAAAAGTCGAAAAGATTTGCCGAGACTGTGGGGCCCTGAAGGTTCGCGTTGCGGAAAATGAGGAAGAAAGAAACAGAGTCTGGGAGGCACGACGCAGCGCCCTTTCGGCACTGGCAAAACTGAGACCCACTGTGGTTCTTGAAGATGCAACGGTTCCCAGAAGCAAAATCCCCGAGATGGTTCAGGCTATACAGGATATAGCACAGGAGTATAAAGTACAGATCGGGACCTTCGGACACGCAGGAGACGGCAACCTGCATCCAACGATTCTTACAGACAGGCGAAATCATGATGAATGGAGGAGGGTCGAAGGGGCCGTGGAAGCCATCTTTGAGGCTGCCCTTAAGCTCGGGGGAACCCTTTCCGGTGAGCACGGTATTGGTATAGCCAAAGCGCCATTCCTCCACAAAGAAGTGGGAAGGGGGTCCATCGAATACAGCAGGCGTATAAAGCGAGCTCTGGATTCACGGAATATACTCAATCCCGGAAAAATTTTGTGGCTTGAAGGTTCAGGTGGGGAGTAGCAGATGGCGTCAATAGGCAAACTGATTAAAATGCTGGAAAGCCTTGAGGACGACCTCATAGTCTGCATGAGATGCGGAATGTGCCAGTCCGTTTGTCCTCTTTACAGGGAAACCCGGCTTGAGACCGACGTAGCCCGTGGTAAGCTGGCGATTCTCGACGGGCTGAGGAAATCCCTCTTCGAAAAGCCCGACGGTGTTGCCCAGAGGTTGCATCGCTGTCTGCTCTGCGGGTCCTGTCAGGCTCAGTGCCCGAGTGGAGTAAAATCAGTTGAAATTTTTCTTAAAGCCCGGGCCATTATTTCGGAATACAGAGGTCTTTCGCCCTTAAAGCGCCTGATACTTCGAAAGATTCTTGCGGTACCGGAGCGATTTCATAGGCTTCTCGATATTATGGCCCGCTGTCAGAAACTTTTCTTTAAAGACCTGGATCCCGTTGTCGGGACCTCCTGCTCCAGAATTCCCGTCCCCCCTTTAGGCAAAAGGCACATAACCCCCCTCGCCGCTGTGCCTTTTCACGAAAAGGTCCCGGCACTTTATCGCCCGGCAACCGGGGGCATCACGGTTGCGGTGTTTACGGGATGCTTGATCGACAGGGTTTTCCCTTCCGTTGCGGAAGCTTTAATCAGAATTCTGGAAAAGGAGGGAATGGGAATACATCTTCCCGAAGGACAATCCTGTTGCGGCATTCCCGCCCTTTCTGCCGGGGATTTGAACACCTTTAAAAGCCTCGTCAGGAGAAACCTTGAGTCCTTTGCAGGAGAAGGATACGACGTGCTCGTCACGGCTTGTGCCACCTGTACGGCTGTGATAAAAGAGCTATGGCCTGTTATGATGGAGGGAGAAGGTGTTAATATCTCCGGTAAAGCAAAGAGCCTGTCGGAGAAGACCATGGATGTCACGGAGTTTCTCTTTAAATACGGGCATATGAAAAGCTCGGAGAAAAAGGCGGGTCCGCTAAAGGTTACCTACCACGATCCCTGCCATCTCAAGAAGTCTCTCGGGATATGGAAGGAACCTCGCAGGATTCTGGAATCTCTGGATCGATACAGCTTCATCGAAATGGTGGAAGCCGACTCCTGCTGTGGTCTCGGGGGAAGTTTCGGGCTCGAACACGAGGAGCTTTCAGAAAAAATCGGGCTGAAAAAGGCTCAGAGGATTATCGACACGGGAGCCGATGTGGTTGCGACGGCCTGCCCTGCCTGCATGATTCAACTGGCCGATATGCTATCGAGAACGGGAAAAGGTAAAAAGGTAAAACACGTTGTAGAACTATATGCGGAGAGCCTATGACACCATCGTCGATACCACTTAAGCCCATAAAACCCAAGAAGATTTCAGATCAGGTGTGCGATCAGCTAATGGAGTTGATATACCGCGGGTACTTAAAGCCCGGTGAGAAGCTGATGCCGGAGCGAAGTCTCGCCGAGGTTCTGGGAGTAAGTCGTCCGACGGTAAGGGAGGCCATAAACAAACTTGTTACGATGGGACTCCTTGAGCACAGGCAGGGGCAGGGAACCTTCGTTCGTCATCCTGCCAAAGCGGAGCGGAATCCCCTTTTTGAGGCTCTTGATGTGGACAACGCATCGCTTGTGGAAATCCTGGAAGTAAGAATGGGGCTTGAGTGCAATGCGGCGTCTCTGGCGGCTTTGAGGGCCGATGAAAGAGACCTCGAGTTCCTGAAAGAGAGCCTGGAAGAGATGAAGAAAGACGTGGCATCTGGCGGGCTGGGACATGAGGCAGACGTATCCTTTCACATGGCCATTTCATACGCAACCAAGAATCCGGTTCAGGTAAGGATCATGCGGAATATGTACGACATTCTGTTCTTCGGCATTAAGCAGAATCTGCAGGGTCTCTACAAAAACCCGGAGAACATCGAAATTATAATATCCCAGCACAGAGCCATCTTCGAAGCCATTCAGAGCCGTGATCCGGAACAGGCGGAAGAAGCTATGAGGCGGCACATAACCTTCGTAAGGGATTACTTCGCCAGGAGACCCACGAGCAGTTTGGCGGAATCCGAGTGATGATAGAGGGGCTGTTTTTCATATTTCTTTTTCTTGTGATAGGAGAAGCAATTTCAAAAGCGGCCGGGTTGCCCGTTCCCGGAAATGTAATCGGCATGGTGCTCCTTACCTTTGCCCTTACCAGAGGCTGGGTAAGTCTTGAAAGGGTTAGAGGAGTCGCCGAGGTTCTCGTCAAAAATATGGCCTTTCTCTTTGTCCCGCCCGGAGTGGGGCTGATGGTTTACTTTGATCTTCTCAGGAAAGAGTGGCTTGCAATTGCGGTTTCCTGGTTTCTGAGCACGCTGGTCGTGCTCGCCGTTGTGGGCTTTTTACAAAAGAGGCTCGAAGAGAGAAAGGAACGAGATGGTTAACTTCCTGGAAACTCACGCCTTTTCCGTTTTTATAACCCTTGCAGTGTTCTTTTTTGCGCAGAAAATATACCTCCGCTTTAGATATTTCTGGCTGAATCCCGTAATGCTTTCGATTATTTTTTTGATTCTATACCTGAAAGTCACGGGAATTCCGTACAAGACGTACTTCGAGGGGGGCAGAATTATCAGCTTTTTTCTGGGACCTTCGGTTGTTGCCCTTGGGGTTCCGCTTTATCTGCAGCTCGAGGAAATAAAAAAGAGGGGGACCTCCATTCTGGTTTCAATTCTTGTCGGGAGTGTGTCTGGAATTGTGAGTGCTGCAGGACTTGCCCTTATTCTCGGCGGAAGCAGGGAGGTGATTGTCTCCATTGCCCCGAAGTCCGTAACGACACCCATTGCGATGGGTATATCGGAAAAACTGGGGGGCATACCGTCTCTCACGGCGGCCATAGTCATCGCCACAGGGGTTCTTGGGGCCGTGATCGGGCCTGCTTTCCTGAGGCTTCTTGGGATAAAGAAAGGCGTTGCCTTCGGCCTTGCCATGGGATCTGCATCTCACGGAATAGGTACCGCAAGGGCTATTGAGGAGGGAGAGGTTGAAGGTGCGGCAGGAGGCCTTGCAATATGCCTCAACGGTGTTGTTACGGCCCTTCTCACGCCTATTTTCATAAAACTTTTTTCCCTTTGATTTGAGCGATTGATGTCACGGGAGCGCCTTATTGCGTGGCGATTTGTTTTTTCGGTCAGTCTGCTGGTAATAATCTGGATGGCTACCAGAAACCCCAGCGAAATCCCGCCTATCCTTTTCAGCATCGACGACTTTGCTCAGCATGCCCTAACCTTTCTCTACCTCGCCGCCGTTATGGCCCGGGCCTATCCTCCGGTACGTCACGGCCTGATATGGATATTTCTGACCTTTTACGGTATATTGATAGAGGCTATTCAGAGCCTGCTGCCCTTTCGTGAAGCCTCTGTGGTTGATCTGGCGGCTAACACGGCAGGGCTTGCTTTATTCGAAATGGTCCTCCTGACAAAAGGGATATTACTGAAGAGAAAGCGGCACTGACGGATGCATTCCCCGGTCTCCTCTTTCAGAACTTACCTCATGATCATGATTCCCGTAATTGCAGTTCATGTTATCGTAATCGGCCTTAAAGGCTATGCATATCTGAAGACGGGCTCACAGGCAATTCTCTCCGATGCTCTTGAGGGAATTATAAACGTTCTTGCCAGTTGTTTTGCGTTACTCAGTTTGTGGCTTTCCGAAAAGCCCCCTGACAAGTCCCATCCCTATGGCCACGGAAAGATAGAATATTTTTCTGTTGGCTTTGAAGGAGCCCTGATATTCTGTGCGTCTTTGCTTATCCTGCGTCAAAGCGTCCCTCGGCTCTTCGATCCACAGTCCCTTAAAGAACCCGCCGTTGGGATGTGGGTATTGACGGGGTCCATGCTGGTACAGTCCTGTGCCGTGGTAGGGCTATTTGCCGTAGCCCGGAAAACGGGTTCTGCCGTACTCAGGGCGGAAGGCCATCATATTCTTTCCGACATATTCACGACCGCGGCCGTACTGGTCGGCTTTTCGGTAGCAAGCGCATTAAAAAAACCGATCTGGGATGCGGTCGTGGCTACCGGGGTCGCATGTTTTATCCTCATAACCGGGTTCCGTCTTGTAGGACATGCCTTTTCCGGCCTAATGGACGAAACCGACCGTTCTCTCGTGGAATATATTGCGGAGTTACTCAAAGAACATCGCAAGGAATGGTGGATTGACGTACACAGGTTAAGGCTTCGAAAGGTTGGAAACCGTGTATTTGTAGATTTGCACCTGATTCTTCCCAGAAACTTCCATTTATGGCAGGCTCACATGGAAGCCCTTACGGTAGAAAAACTCCTTAAGGATAATGTACCCTACCCTGTTGACGTGGTAATTCATCTGGATCCCTGTAAATCGCCCGATTGCAGGATATGTCGGAAATATGATTGTGAATTTCGTATGGAGCCTCAACGGGCCAGCGTATATTGGGACGGGAATACAATTATGTCCGATTCGGAACCCGAAAGGGTGGAGGAGGCGTAGTGAGAGCACATCCCATTTACTTCATTGGAGCAGGCCCGGGAGACCCGGAGCTCATAACCGTGAAAGGAAAACGCATTCTGGAGACGGCAGACCGAATCGTTTATGCGGGATCTCTGGTGTCTGCAGAAATGCTTAAGTGGGCAAAAGACGGGGCTGAACTCATAGACAGTGCGCCCCTGACGCTGGAGCAAACTCACGGCCTACTCGTGGAAGGTTACAGGAAAGGTCTTATGGTGGCAAGGCTTCATTCGGGAGATCCCGGTCTTTACGGGGCGATACACGAGCAGATGGTATTGCTGGATGCCGAGGGCATTCCCTATGAGGTTGTCCCCGGTGTATCGGCCGTCTTTGCCGCAGCGGCGGCATTGAAAAGGGAACTGACCCTTCCGGAAATATCCCAGACCCTCATAATAACAAGAAAAAGCGGGAAAACGCCCGTACCGGAGAGGGAATCTCTCGCGTCTCTGGCTTCTCACCGCGCCACCGTGGCTCTTTATTTAAGCGTTCATGCCATAGAGGACGTTGTAGCGGAGCTTTTGAAGCATTACCCCGAAAACACGCCGGTGGTAGTGGCTCACAGGGTTAGCTGGCCAGACGAATCCTTTATTTTCGGCACCCTGGCCGACATTGCCGAGAGGGTAAAAAAAGCCGGGATACGCAGGCAGGCTCTCATACTGGTAGGTGAATCATTTGCAGAAGAACGCCCCGGAAAGCGTTCCCGCCTTTATGCTCCGGATTTTTCACACGGATTCAGAAAGTCGAGAGGCTCTTCGGCATGAGTAAATCCGGTAAAGCCTCCGTTGCCGTTCTGTCGCTTACCCGAAGGGGAGCAAAGCTGGCACTCCGCATAAGCAGACTAATTGACGGAGCCACGTGTTTCATTCCTGAAAGGTTATCCGGAGAGGTGCTAGTAGATGAGACCCAGGGGGTTAGCTTTTTCGACGACTTCCGCGAGGTCTTTAATAAAGTATGGAACTCTTTCGAGGTTATCGTCTGCATAATGGCAACAGGTATCGTGGTGAGAACGGTTGCTCCGCTTTTGAGATCGAAAATGGAGGACCCCGCCGTAATTGTGGTGGACGAAGCGGGTAACTATGCAATAAGTCTTCTTTCCGGTCACGTAGGCGGAGCCAACAGATGGACGGTTGAGATCGCCGACCTTATCGGCGCCACACCGGTGATCACAACCGCATCCGATGTTTCCGGCAAAAGGTCTCTGGACTTGACGGCTATCGAGAAGGGGCTTGAGATCGACAGGAAAGAATTGTTGCCTACCCTTATGGTCAGGTTGCTTGATGGAGAGCGGGTATGGATTTTTGATCCGGAGGACAGGATTTATCCCGGACTTTCAGCAGATTATCCAAATCTGGTAAAAGTCGATTCCCTTGAGGGCGGTGGTTCGTCGTATGGAATCTGGGTATGCGAGGAAAAACCACCGGAAGATGCGGCCTGTGTTGCGCTTTATCCTCGAAACTTAATTGTGGGGATAGGGTGTAATAGAGGCACTTCTGCCGAGGAGATCATAAAAGCCGTAACGGACGTCTTCGATGAGCACCGCCTCGCACTCTCGGCGATACTTTATTTTGCCTCCGTTGATCTTAAGTCCCGGGAACCGGGCCTGCTAGATGCGGTAAGGTTTTTCGGGCGGGACATCCTTTTTCACGGCCCTGAGCTTCTTGAAAGGATACGGGTACCCAATCCATCTGAAGTGGTTAAACGTTACGTAGGAGTGTCAAGCGTATGCGAAGCATCGGTTCTGGCATCAAACCCTCGGGCTCGTCTGATCGTCACGAAGAAAAAAAGGGGAAACGTAACGGTAGCGATCGGAAAGGCGAGCTCTATCTGGTGAGTCTGGGTCCCGGATTTCCGGAGTACATGATACCGGAAGCCCGGGAAGCTCTTGACTCAAGTGATCTCATAGTGGGTTATTCAACTTACGTATCCCTTATAAAGCCCCTCTATCCCGACAAAACCTTCCTGGTCAAGGGAATGCGGCAGGAGCTTCAACGAGTTCTGATGGCCATAGAAGAAGCCAGAAAGGGAAAGCGGGTGTCTCTGGTTTCCGGAGGGGATGTCGGGATATACGGGATGGCCGGGCTGGTATTTGACGTATGCAGGAAAGAAGACATAGCGGTGGCTCCTTTCGGATACCCGGAGACGGATCGAGAGTCTCAGGAGTGGGAATTAAGCGTGAGAATTGTTCCGGGGGTATCGGCCCTTAATGCTGCCGCCGCCGTCCTAGGCGCTCCGCTGATGCATGACTTCGCAACTATAAGCCTGAGCGACCATCTTACGCCCTGGTCCTTAATAGAAAAAAGGATTCACGCTGCTGCAATGGCAGACTTCGTTATAGTTTTTTATAATCCCCGGAGCAAAACCAGGCCGAAGCTTCTGGATAAAGCCCTTTCGATTGTTCTTGAGTACAGATCACCGGAAACCCCGGCAGGAATTGTAAAGAGAGCCATGAGAGATGGACAGGAGAGAATTATTACAAAACTTGAATCAATTGTCACAAAAGATATTGACATGCAAACCATTCTTATTATAGGAAACGCCCGCACTTATGTGTGGCGGGGGTGGATGGTTACCCCCAGAGGGTATGATGAAAAGTATCTGGTATAACAAAATATACGTTTGCCTGTTTCTGCCGATAGCATTTTTTTATTCGTGCTCTCAAGAAGTCGTGGAAGTCGGATGTGTGGGCACTTACTCCGGATCCTATTCTGATCTGGGGGTTGAGGTTCGAAACGGGGTCCGACTTGCCGAAGAGGAAATAAACGCCGACGCGAAACGTTACGGCTTTAAAGTAAAGGTCTATTACATCGACGATGAAGGTACCGAGGAGGGGGTACGGAAAGCCGCCGAGTTGCTCATCAGAAGGAATGTGCGGGTCATAATAGGTCCCGTCCTGAGCACCCTGACCGGATCGATCATACCCCGGGTCTGTAAGCAGAATACGATATGGATAAGCCCTGTGGTGTCGTCTTCAGAGTTTACCGGACAGAAAGACTGCTTCTTCAGAACCATTTCTGACTCTTCAACCAGAGCAACAAAGCTTGCCGAATACATAAAGAAGAGATTTTCACCTGTGCGCCTTTGTGTGGTCATAGACCAGGGAAACAGGACCTACACGGAAGACTTTGCCCGTCACTTCTTCAAGGCTCTTGGCCTGGAATTGAAGAACCACCCGTGCTTGTACAGACTTGAAGAGCACCCTTCGTTACATACCAACAGCGTTATAGGAATCCTGAATCATCTAATCCCCTACCACCCCGATGCAGTTCTCCTTGCCACATCGGCGCTGGACACGGCAATTGTTGCGAGAAGTCTTATAGACAATCTGCCTCAGGTCGTTATAGCCGCTCCTCTCTGGGCCAAAACCGGTGCCTTTTTGTCGGCCTTCGGTCTTTCGGACTCAAAGATATTCTTTGAAGATATCGAACCCGGTAACCAATCCCCGGATTTAAAAGAATTTCTGCTTCGCTATGAAACCCGCTATGGATTTCCGCCATCCTTTGCGGCCGTGCAGGGTTACGACACCATGAAAGTCGTTGCCGCTGCAGTGATGCAATCGCGAACTCGAGGCTCCGAATTAGAAACGGAACTCTCAAAAATAGAAAACTTCCCCGGCCTCCTTTCGCCTATCTCGATAGACGAATACGGAGACGCCCGGAGACCTACTTTCATATATTCCGTTTGCCGCGGAAAATTCTGTGAGGAAGGAGTGTAGAACCAAAACTCATGGAGGGAATACAGAAGAGGCAAACTCTGGAGTCGATAGTCAGAAAAAAGCTTTTTGCCAACGTATTTGTTCCCCTCATATTATTATCGATTCTTGCAAACCTCATCTATTTCGCCCTGGCCTACAAACAGTTCAGAAGACAGCACATTATTCTGACCACAATAGGAATAGGCTTTTTACAGGAGCACATCAACAGCATCTGCAGGCTACTGGCATCGATATCAGGACAATCGGCAGAAGGTGATATAGAGGGATATCTTTACACCAATAAATTTCTGGAGTTTCAGCAGGTTTTAAGAAATGTTATTATATACGATCCTGCCAACGACCGGGCGAGCCGGATTTATCCCGTCTATTCTGCCAGAGTTTACGGCCTTCCGGCGGTCAACCACTTTTCCAGACTAGTAAAAAGCAGAGGTCTTGATGGGGTATGTTATGTATCACCACCCTATTATTCGCCCTATTCGGGATCTGTCACAGTGGCTTTTGCATCAAGGAACGGAAGCGATATAGTCATAGGAGAAGCAAAGCTTGAACAGATGCTGAAGATAAACGTTCTTTCTCATGCCTTTAAGGACACCCTGCTTTTCATTACCGACAGATTCGGAAATGTGATAGTGCATCCGGATATAAAACTTGTGGAACGACGTGAGAACTTCGCCCATGAAGCATGGTTTCGCAGTGCAAAGAAAGATCCCAGGGGAGTGCATATCGCCATACATCAGGGGCGATGGTATATAATTGCGGGTCTCACGGATGCCTTCTCGGGATGGTGGTGCTTTGCGGCAACTCCGCTTTCGTCTATCCTTTTGCCCTATTTGAAGATGCAGCTCATCATCCTGTTTGCCTGCGTAACCTTCTGTACCGCGATTTTCTACTTAACAAGGCGGTGGTTGCTCAAAACGGTCGTACAGCCCGTAGAAAACCTGGCCCGGGAAGTAAGGTCCATGACAAGCACACGGGAGGATTTGCTGGAACGAGTAGGTGAAGGAGAAAGCCGCTACAGCTCCATTTCAGAAATAGACATCTGCTTCAGAACAATTGCTTCTACGGTGGAACGGCTAACACTTCAGGAGCAGGCTCTGGCGGAAAGTGAAGAAAGATTTCGTGCAATAGCCGAGCACGCCCCGGTAGCTCTTGGAATTTTCCAGGATAACGTCTTTATATATTCTAACACAGAAGCCCAGAGACTGACCGGTTACACACCTGAAGAATTGCAAAATATCGAAGTTTGGGAACTGGTACATCCCGACTACAGAGAGCAGGTAAAAGAAAGGATTTTAATACGCCAGACCATGAAGGCGGCTCCCATTCATTATGATGCGTTACCGGTGGTGGTTAAAGATGGCGATATGAAGTGGTTTCGTGTGTCCGTGGGGTCTGTTGAGGTCTCAGGCCGTCCCGCCGGTCTTCTTGTAGCCGTGGATGTAACTTCCCAGGTCCTGGCCGTTAGAGAGAAATTCGAGTACGAGAAGAAATTCCGGCATATGCAGCGCCTGGAAGCCGTTGGAGTTCTGGCGGGGGGTATTGCTCACGAGTTCAACAACCTTTTGCACGGAATAGTCCTGAACGTCGATATACTGAAAAGCCGCCTTAGAGATCGGCCTGAATTCAAAGACTACCTGGAAAACCTCTATCATCTTACCAGGAGAGGCTCGAAACTGGTTCGGGGGCTTCTTACATACAGCAGAAAGCAAAGAGCAGACCGGGAAATAGTCTCCGCTCACGACGAAATCCGTCGAATTATGACCATATCCCGGGCTTCCTTCCCTAAAAATATTGCCCTGGAAGAACATCTCGACGCCGAAGATGATCGAATTGTTGCAGAAACAGGCCAGGTGGAGCAGATAGTGATGAATCTGGTCAGCAACGCAAAGGATGCCATTGGGGACAGATCGGGCCGCATAGCGGTCAAAACCAGGCGCATCTTTCTCGACAGACCACAAACCTTCGGTCTTTCAACTCAGGGCTTTTACCTTCGTATAGACGTGGAAGATGATGGCCCGGGTATGGCGCCTCACGTGAAAGAGAGAATATTCGATCCCTTCTTCACCACCAAAGAAGTGGGAAGAGGAACGGGGCTTGGTCTTTCGGTTATACTGGGTATTGTTGAAAGCCTGGGAGGAAGAATCTTTTGCGAAAGCGAGGTCGGCAGAGGCACTACCTTCACGGTTTTGTTGCCTTCTGCGGAAAAGGAGGCAACAGAGAAGACGGAAAAAGACAAAGAAGATCGAGAAGAAGGAACTTCTCACGAAACGAAACCCTTGTCGTTGCTTATGATAGACGATGAAGAGATTTTTGGATCACTCGTGAAAGAATTCTTTGAACAGAAGGGGCACAAGGTTCACTACTATCCCAGAGCGGAATCGGCTCTTGAATTCCTGGAAAACTCTGAAGAGAAGCCCGACCTCATAATACTGGACCTCGGTCTTCCGGGAATGGGAGGGCGAGAATGCCTGAACATATTGAAAACGAAATACCCGGATATTCCGGTAATTGTCGCCAGCGGGTATATATCCCATGATGTGATAAAAAACTACAGGGCCTATGGAGCGTCGGCATGTCTTTCAAAGCCTTTCACCGTGGATAAACTACTGGAGACGATAAGAGAGATCCTTCCGGCCTTCAAGGGTTAACTCGTCACACCCTCCAGTGCATCCAGGGACTTCAGCAGCCTTTCCATGTCGGGAGGCAAAGGTGCCTGCCATTCGAGAATCTCTCCGGAAACCGGATGTTTCAATCGGAGCATTCGAGCGTGAAGCATCTGCCTTTTTATGTCCTTCAGAAGATCCTTGAATGCGAAGTCAGTCAGTCGGTTAACCCTTCTTTCATGGCGGCAGTAGAGAGGATCCCCTACAATGGGGTGATGTATGTAAGCCATGTGGACTCTTATTTGATGAGTCCTCCCCGTAATGGGCTTTACCGAAAGGAGTGATACCTCCTTCCATGTCTTTAAAACCTTCCATTTAGTAACCGCTTCACGGCCGTTTTGGGTTACGGCCATTTTTTTTCTTTCCCGGGGATGCCTGTTTATAAGAGTACTCACGGTTCCGGTTTCTTCCGGAGGAACACCCCAGACCAACGCGAGATATTCTTTTTGAACGGTTCGGCCTTCAAACTGCTTTACGAGTTCCCAATAGGCCCTATCCGTTCTCGCAACGATCATTACTCCCGTGGTATTTTCGTCGAGGCGATGCACGATCCCGGGTCGTTCCGGTGCACCTACGGAGGCCAGACTCCCATAACGGTAGAGCAGTGCGTGGACAAGGGATACACTTTCCTTCCCCGCTCCTGGATGGACTACCATTCCGGCAGGTTTATTAACCACGACGATATGTTCGTCTTCATAGAGCACATCAAGGGGAACCGGAACGGGGACCACTATCGGTTCATCGGCACCATCGGGCTCGGGAATTTCAACCTCCACCAGATCTCCCGGTTTTACGCAATAGGCCGATTTCCTGGCCGAACCGCAAACCCTGACAAAACCCTGCTTGATCAGCTTCTGAACGAAGCCGCGAGAGTAGCCCTCAAGCCGTCCAACCAGGAGTGAATCCAGCCGAATGCCGGCTTCTTCGGGCGTAACCCTGAAGGTTTCCGTAGAGCTGGCCATCAATCAGTGCTGCCGTCCGTCCTGCACGCTCTTCAGAGTTGTAAAAATCATTCTGCCGCCGGGAGTTTGAAGCACGCTCGTTACTGCCGCTTCGACTTCCTGCCCCAGATACTTGCTGGCGTTTTCCACCACCACCATTGTGCCGTCTTCCAGATAGGCGATCCCCTGCCCTTCTTCACGACCTTCTTTAAGTATCTGCAGTCTGAGGGTTTCTCCCGGAAGAACCTGGGGCCTCATGGCATGGGCCAGCCTGTGCATGTTAAGCACCTGAATACCGTGCAGTTCTGCAACCTTTGCAAGATTGTAATCGTTTGTCAGAATCTTTGCATTCAGCTTTTCTGCAAGAGACACCAGCATGCTGTCAACGTCCTGACCGCTCTGCACGGCCTGTTTATCTATACGCACATCCATGTGAGGCATATCCTGAAGACGCTTCAGTACCTCAAGACCACGCCTCCCTTTGGCTTTTCTCAACTGGTCCTGACTGTCGGCAATGTGCTGAAGCTCCTGAAGCACGAACTCCGGCACAATAAGAGGCCCTTCGATAAAACCGGCCTCTGCCACATCGGCTATTCGGCCGTCTATTATCACACTGGTATCCAAAATCTTGGGCGAAGCGGCTTTTCCGGTTATCCTGCCAAACCACGGAAGGCCTGTCGTGAGTTCGGCAAACTTAATACTGCCCAGAACCGTTCCGATGTAACCGAAAATACAGGACAATACCACATAAACACTGACCTGAACGGTTGGATTTTGCAGGCTCGTGAAACTTCCCCCAATAAGACGTGCTACGAAAAGACCGAGAATAAGACCAAAAGTGCCTCCCAGGATAACCTTAAGGGGTATCATTCTGATGACTTTTTCTAAAGCCAGCACAATACCGCCGAAAAGAATACCAAACCCTGCACCCCACCATTTCGCCCAGGTATAGCCGGAAAAGACGTTTATCTGAGAAGCAATGAAGTATCCCCCAAGGGCACAGACGATCACTATGAGAATCTTAACGGACAGCCACAACCACCGTACTCCCATGAACTCACCCCTTTACCGGTTCTTTTCCCTTTCGATCATTCGTTATTGAAGCACTCATAAAGTCTTCTTTCAATTTCCTCTTCCGGTTCGTTTACAACAATCGAGATCTCCTTAACAAGAAACGCCTTGGCCGTCTCCAGCATCTTCCGCTCACCAAAGGATAAAGTTTTATCTTCCTTCAGCAAATTCAGATCACGGAAAACTTCAGCCAAATCCAGAATGGACCCGGATTTAACCTTTTCCATGTATTCCCTGTACCTCTTGTTCCATGTAGAAGCACTAACCGAAACCTCCTTTTTCTTCAGAATTTCAAAGACCCTGGGAATTACTCCAGGATCAACCAGTCCTCTGACTCCAACATTTTCGGCGTTCTGGACGGGAACCATTATTCTGGTATCCGTTTCAAGTATCCTTAACACATAAAAATCCTGCCTGGACCCATCTATAGATTTACCCTGAATTGCTTCTATCTTCCCTATCCCGTGAGCGGGATAAAACACCAGATCTCCTTCCTTGAACATAATTCTACCGACCCCCTTCTCCAATCTTAACTTTTAATTTTTTAATCTAACATTTGAAGGCAGATGAGCAAAGACCGATTTCCTGGAAGAAAAGAGAAGAAATATCCGGAGGTTAACGCCGATCCGCCAAACCCATCTGCTGCCTCAGGCTACACAGGCTGCAAAGAGACCTGTAGCTGGGATAACCGCAACCTTCGCATCTGGCCTGGGGGTTTTCGGGTGGTGGGAAGGTTCGTTTTTTGAGGTAGTTTAATAAGAAATCTCTTTTGGTGCCCGGCATTTTTTCTTCCAGAAACTCCAGAGCTTCCTGAAACACGTGACTTGTTGCGCCCCGGGAAAAGGGACAGCTTCCACCGAAGAAGTCTATCCCCCGTACCCTGCAGTATATTCTTATTTCAGCGGCTTCAACCCTGAAGAGGGGCTTGATTTTTCCCGGAATCATGTCACCGATGGGAGGAAGGTAAGGATAGGCTTTCTCAATATATTGATCCCTGTGCCTGACGATGTTTCCGAGAAGCCTCGCCGCCTCATCATCTAGGTTATGCCCCGTAGCAACGTGGCGAAATCCTTCTCTGGCCGCTATTCTTCCCAGAAGATGCCGCTTTATAGTCCCGCAGACGGCGCAAATTACTCTTCTGGATCGTCTTTCGATCTCGGGAAGGCTCATACCGAATTCGTCCTTGAGACTGAAGATAGAAAGGGGAAGTCCAAAACGACCCGAGAAATTTTCCACGGCCCGGCGTGATGCTTCCGAAAATTCAGGGATCCCGAGGTCCAGATGAACTCCCTTCGTTTCGTAGCCCAGTTCGCTCAGTACGAGCCAGGTGGCCAGAGAATCCTTGCCACCTGACACCGCGACCATGATCCTTTCTCCCCGCCTGAAGGGGAAAAGCCTCATAGCTCTTTTTACGGCAGTGCGAAAAAAATGGAGAAAACAATCCTCGCAGAAGTTGGCGTGATGAGCCGGTAGATGGATGACGGCCCGTTCCCTGCACCGCGTGCACTTGCTTTTTGCCGGCAGTTCCCCATAGCTTGGTCTGTCAGGCTTTCTACCCATAGATTTCACGCCCCTTTACATCTCGGGAATAGAGTAAGGATCATCATCGGTGGATATTCTTACCTCCTGCTTCAAAAGAACTCTGGCATATGCAGGAAGCTTAAGCAACTCTCCATGCCGCTCGGGCTCATACCATTTTAAAGAGCTCGCATCAAGCCCCTGTCTCCTGAGAATGGCTTCAGCTTCCTCCCCCGAGCGTTCGGGAATTGGAGATGAAGAACAGACGGAGAAGGCAAAATCGAGGAGATAGCCGGGAATGAAGGTTACAAACTGGACCATGTGAGGGAATACGGCCTTCAGAGTATTGACGATAACGGCAAAGGCTTCCGGATAGAAAAAGGGGGAATCGTTATGAAGGGATAAGAGGCCGCCGGGATTGAGATGATCCCTGCAGAGATCGTAGAATTCCTTTGTGTACACGTACTTAGAGGGCCCCATTGGATCCGTAAGATCCAGTATTATAACGTCATAGCTATCGGAAGACTTTTCAATGAAAGCCCTCCCGTCACCTACGACAAGATTCAGCCGGGGATCCTCAAAGGCATTGGCACAAATCCTGTTCAGAAACCTTCTGGCGACCTCTATAACCTTCCCGTCCAGTTCAACCATGTCCACGCGCTCAACCGTTCTGTACTTCAATATTTCCTCGAGGGCTCCTCCGTCGCCTCCTCCTATCAAAAGCACCTTGCGGGGAACGGAATGTATAACCATAGCAGGGTGGACAAGGCTCTCGTGATAGAAGTATTCTTCTGCTTCGGAAGTTTGGAATCGCCGATCCAGGTAAAGTACTCTTCCGTACTCTTCGGTTTCCACAACATCTATCTGCTGATAGGGTGAATTGGCCGAATACAAGATGGACCTGGCCCGAATTCTTCTGAACATACCCGGCGTCAGAGGTTCATCAAAAAAAACGTCCTTGCTTGAGCTCATCCTATCTCAGCCTCCTCATCGTCAACGAATATCGTCCCGGCCGCATAGAGCACTCCATGCCCGCCGATCAAAACTCTTTCCCCTCGATCTTCACAGATGACCTCTCCTCCTCTCTCCGAAGCCTGATAGGCTCTCAGAGACTTCTTACCCAATCGGGCCGACCAGTAAGGGATAAGGGTGCAATGAGCCGAACCGGTAACCGGATCCTCGGGGACTCCCGCTCTGGGAGCAAAAAACCTGGATACAAAGTCGTACTCATAGTGTGGTGCCGTGACGATCACCCCCAGAACGTCGTTGAGCTTCTGCAATTCGGCAAAATCGGGTTTCATCTTGATGACCTCATCGGGGTCGTCAAAAACGACAAGAAGATCCCTTGACCTGTAAACTTCTGCCGGCTCCGAACCCAGAGCTCTTTCAAGCAAAGGGATCTTTTCGGCAGGCGTCCCCTTTCTTGACGGAAAATCCATGTAGATAACATCGTGATCCTTAAAAACCGTAAGGATTCCGCTCCTGGTGCTGAATTCGATTGGCCCGTCGTATCCGGGCCTGAGTTCACGGTAGATGACGAAGGCCGTGGCAAGTGTCGCGTGCCCGCAAAGGTCCACTTCGACAAGGGGGGTAAACCACCGGAGTTCGTAGAAGCCCTCTCTTCTCTCAAGAGCAAAGGCCGTTTCACTCAGGTTATTCTCCCGTGCAATAAGCTGCATTATACGATCTGGCAGCCATTCTTCGATTATACAAACCGCAGCAGGATTGCCCCTGAAAGGCTTAAGGGTAAAGGCGTCAACCTGGTAAAAAGGTATTTTCCTCATAAATCCTCCGACCTCAGTCAAAATCGAAGGATGATTAAACAAATTTTGGAAATTCTTCAAATGGAAATGCAGGAGTTGCTAACTTTACTCCGATCCCTGACGAGGGCATATCCGTTTTCAAGGATGCCACACAATATTAGATCTTCCTTAAACCCAGATCGCTGGTAGTATAACTTTTCGTAATTATGGTAAGCCTGTCGGCCTTCGAACAGATTCAGAGATTTTTAAGGGGGTATTCCCTGATTTCAATCGCCTGTCCTGGTCAAAGCCGATCCGAACAAATTGATCCGCCTGAAGACTTGGGCTTGGAAAAAACTCTACAACTATTTTACACTTGTAGAGCCGGGTCTCAAAATAACGGGGGGTATCGTGCATGGAGCGGTGGTCGAAGTGGAAGGACGAGTTCATAGAATATCTTCGCAGTGAACGGAGGTTGAGCCCAGAGACCGTTAGAGCTTACCGATCCGATCTTGAACAGTTCATCGACTGGATCGGAAAAAACAATTGCTGCAACTCAAAAGGATCTGAAGCGGAATCAATCGATCACAGGGCTGTTCTCGGCTTTCTTGCAGGGCTTGGGGCGCTCAAAGCCCGCTCCAGAGCAAGAAAGCTTTCGGCCATAAAAACCTTTTTCCGGTTTCTTCAGGACAGATCGATAATAGAAGAAAACCCCGCAGAGGTAATTCGATCTCCCAAGATAGGCTATAACAGTCCACCTCATTTTGATGTTGATGAGATTTACGCTTTTCTTGAAGCGTTGAAAGGCAAAGCGAAAAAAGCGGGCGTAAGCTGGCGCATCGTGAGAAACTGGGCTCTCTTCGAAACTCTTTACGGAACCGGGGTTCGCGTTTCCGAGCTCTGCGGGCTGGACGAAGATGACGTATTTTACGAGGACTTAATCGTGCGCATAAAAGGTAAAGGCGGTAAAGAACGGATAGTTCCGGCTACGCCGATTGCCCTCGAAGCAGTCAGAGATTATCTTTCTGCCCTCCAGGCTCAGGAGCCCCGTAAGCGCCACGTCAGCAGGGCTCTTTTCAAAAATCGTTTCGGTAAAAGATTAACCACCCGGTCCGTAAACCGCATCCTGGAAAGATCTCTCCTGGAAACGGGCATCGGCTTACGCGACGGTCTTGGACCTCATGGAATACGCCACAGCTTCGCCACCCACCTGCTCAACGCCGGAGCCGATCTGAGAGTGATTCAGGAAATGCTGGGCCACAGCAGACTTGAAACGACTCAGAGATATGCACATCTTCATATAGATCGAATAATGGAGCTTTACGATCGAGCACATCCCAGAGGAAGGAAGAGAAAGGAGTTCTGAAGCATGGGGCCTCAGGTGAAAATTCACTCAACGACGGTGCTTGCGCTAAGGCACAAAGACGGCGCCGTTATGGCAGGAGACGGCCAGGTTACGCTGGGGGACACGGTTGTAAAACACGGAGCCCGCAAAGTAAGGCGCATGTACCACGGCAGGGTACTTGCCGGGTTTGCAGGAGCAACCGCTGATGCCTTCACGCTTTTTGAAAGGCTGGAAACCAAACTCGAACAGTACAACGGGAATCTCAAAAGAGCGGCGGTAGAACTGGCCAAGGACTGGCGTACCGATCGGGTATTGAGACGGCTGGAAGCAATGCTTATTGCAATGGATCGTAGCGACTGTTTTATTATCAGCGGAACAGGAGACGTGATAGAACCCGACGACGGCGTTGCAGCAATAGGCTCCGGTGCCCCTTATGCGCTGGCCGCAGCCCGTGCTCTCATTAAGCATTCGCAACTGAGTCCCAGGGAAATAGTTGAAGAAGCAATGAAAATTGCGGCATCCATATGCATTTATACCAACAGGGAATTCGTGATTGAGGAGTTGTGATTATGGATAAGCCTCTTACGCCGGCAGAGATTGTCCGGGAGCTCGACAAATACATTATCGGCCAGCAGGAAGCAAAGCGGATGGTGGCCATAGCGCTGAGGAACAGGTGGAGACGACAGCAGGTTCCGGAGCATCTTCGAGACGAAATAGCACCGAAGAACATCATTATGATCGGTCCCACCGGTGTGGGAAAAACGGAAATTGCCCGCCGGCTTGCCAAACTGGCCCAGTCCCCTTTCCTGAAAGTGGAGGCAACAAAATTTACCGAAGTGGGATACGTGGGGCGGGACGTGGAGTCCATGATTAGAGACCTTACCGATATCGCCGTCAATATGGTAAGGGCGGAAGAGATGGAAAGGGTTCGGGCAAGGGCAGAGGAACTGGCAGAAGAAAAGCTTCTCGACATCCTTCTGCCGCAGTCAAGACGGAAGAACCGTGCCGCCCCGGCGGCGGGAGATTCGGCCGAGGTATCTGAAGTTCAGCAGGTGGATTCCACAAGAGAGAAGCTCAGGAAGCTTTTGAGGGACGGTGCGCTGGATGAAAGATACGTTGAAATAGATGTACCCGATCGCTCCATGCCCATGATAGAAGTGTTTGCCGGAGCCGGTCTTGAAGACCTGGATTACAATCTCAGAGAGATGCTGAGCAGCATGATGCCCAGACGAACCCGACGCCGCAAGGTGAAGATACCGGAGGCTAAAGAGATTTTAATCGAAGAGGAGTCCCAGCGCCTTATAGACATGGATAAGGTCATACGCACCGCTATTGAAAGGGTTGAGCATTCCGGAATTATCTTCATCGACGAGATAGACAAGATAGCGGGTCGGGAAGCTACGGGCGGGCCCGATGTGTCCCGTGAGGGCGTACAGCGGGATCTCCTTCCCATTGTGGAAGGATCAACGGTGATGACAAAATACGGAATGGTCAGGACAGATCACATACTTTTTATAGCCTCCGGCGCTTTCCACATGTCAAAACCGTCGGATCTAATTCCGGAACTTCAGGGCAGATTCCCCATAAGGGTGGAACTCAAGCCCCTCACCAAAGAGGATTTCGTCAGGATTTTAACGGAGCCCGAAAATGCTCTCATCACTCAGTACCGTGCCCTTCTTGCCACAGAAGGCGTGGAACTGGTGTTCGAGGACGATGCGATTGAAGAGATCGCCGAGATTGCCTACGAAGTTAACACCAGAACAGAAAACATCGGTGCAAGAAGGCTTCACACAATAATGGAAAAACTTTTATCGGATATCTCTTTTAATGCCCCCGATCTCCAGGGGCAGACTATTCGCATAACCAGGCAATATGTGCGCGAAACATTGAGAGACATCGTGGAAGATCAGGATCTCAGCAGATACATCCTGTAACGATCAGGTGAGGTAAAAAATTATGGAAGAGATTTCTCCTCAGGATCGGGCGAAGGTCTTAAGCGAGGCCCTGCCATACATTCGGGCTTTTTACGGCAAGAATGTGGTCATAAAGTACGGCGGTCATGCAATGGTGGAAGAATCCCTGAAGGATTCTTTTGCCAGCGATGTGGTCCTCCTGAAGTACATTGGCATCAACCCGATTATAGTCCACGGCGGAGGGCCTCAGATCGGCAACATGCTGAAAAAAATCGGAAAGAAGACGCTCTTTCGAGACGGCATGAGAATTACCGACGAAGAAACCATGAACATTGTGGAAATGGTTCTTGCCGGGCAGGTTAACAAAGAAATAGTCCAGCTGATTCACAGACATGGCGGAAAGGCCGTGGGGCTTAGCGGAAAGGACAGTCAGCTCATCGAAGCCACAAAAATGCAGATTTTCCGTTATCAGGGTGATGACCGACCTCCTGAGATAATAGACATAGGCCTTGTGGGAGAAGTCCGGAGGATAAACACGGACATTCTCAGGATTCTCGAGCAGAGCCAGATAATCCCCGTAATTGCTCCTGTAGGAGTGGGACCTGCAGGTGAAACCTTTAACATCAACGCAGATCTTGTGGCCGGAGCCATCGCAGCATCCCTCAGGGCAAGCAAACTCATCCTCATGACCGATGTCCCCGGAGTTCTTGATAAAGACGGAAACCTCATTTCCAGCATGACCGTTTCAGAAGCTTTGGAGATGATTGAAAACGAAACAATCACCGGAGGGATGATCCCCAAGGTCAGGTGTGCCGTAGATGCGGTTCAATCAGGCGTTCAAAAGGTCCACATTATCGACGGGCGTATCCCCCATGCAGTCCTGCTTGAATTATTCACGGACTCGGGTATAGGTACGGAAATTGTAGAGAACGAAGGGAAGAGAAAATGAGAAGCCCAATTCAGCAACTCGCCGATTCGGTTATATGCAACACCTACGTAAGAGAAGAAGTAACCTTCGTGCGCGGTTCAGGTTGCCGCCTCTGGGACGAGAAAGGCAACGAATATCGGGATTTCGTTGCAGGCATCGCGGTGTGCAATCTCGGTCACTGTCCTGAAAATGTCGCAAAGGCTATATGCGATCAGGCAAGAAAACTGGTGCACGTATCAAATCTTTACTACACAGAACCTCAGGTAGAGCTCGCGGCAGAACTGGTAAAGAGATCCTTTGCCGACAGGGTCTTCTTTTGCAACAGCGGTGCAGAAGCAAACGAAGCGGCCATAAAACTGGCCCGTAAATACAGCCGTGACCGCTTCGGGCCCGGTCGGTTTCACGTAATCACCATGAAGAACTCATTCCACGGGAGAACTCTCGCAACCCTATCGGCAACGGGTCAGGAGAAGGTTCATAAAGGGTTTGAACCTCTCGTGGATGGTTTTGTCTATGTGGACTTTGATTCCATAGAAGCCGTGGAAGCGGCCGTTACCGATAAGACCTGTGCCGTCATGGTCGAACCCATTCAGGGTGAAGGAGGTGTTCGCATCCCCTCTCCCGGTTACCTGAAAGGGCTAAGGGAGTTATGCAACGAAAAGAAACTCCTGCTCATTTTCGACGAAGTTCAGGTTGGAATGGGTCGAACCGGATCTCTCTTTGCCTACGAGCAGGAGGAGGTAGAACCCGACATCATGACCCTTGCCAAGGCCCTTGCAAACGGTCTTCCCATGGGAGCAATGCTGGCCCGCGAAGACGTGGCTTCCTCTTTTGGCCCCGGCTCTCACGCATCAACCTTCGGCGGGACTCCTCTGGTAGCCGCTGCAGCCCTTGAAACGGTCCGAACCATAGCCCAGCGGACCTTCCTTGATCGTGTTAAGACCATGGGAAGGTATTTTCTGGACAAGTTGAAGAAACTTGAACAAAAATACACGTTTGTAAAAGATGTTAGAGGGCGGGGGCTTATGGTAGCAATGGAGCTCGATATTCCGGGGGCTCCGATCGTAAAGTCCTGTCTCGAAAAGGGGGCGTTAATAAATTGTGTTCAGGAAAAAATCCTGCGTTTCACCCCGCCTCTGATTGTGGAACGGGAAGAAATAGATTGGCTTGTCGAAATACTGGACGGGGTTTTTAAGGAGCAGGCATGAAAAGGCATTTTCTTACACTCTGGGATGTGACTGAAGAAGAGATATGGGCACTTATTGAACGGGCTCAGGTGCTGAAGAAAGCCTGCAGAGAAGGTTCTCCAATCCAGACTTTAAGGGGCAAAGTATTGGGGCTTCTTTTTTTAAAGCCTTCGACGAGAACCCGCGTATCCTTCGAAGCCGGAATGTATCGTCTGGGCGGACAGTGCATATTCATGACTTCCAGAGAAACTCAGCTTGCACGAAAGGAGCCACTTTCGGACACGGCAAGAGTCCTTTCGCGATACATTGATGCACTGGTCGTGAGAACCTACGGCCACCATGAAGTAGAGGAACTGGCCCGGTATTCGACGATACCGGTTATAAACGGCCTTACGGACCTCTACCATCCATGTCAGGTCCTGAGCGATATAATGACGGTCTGGGAGAAAAAAGGTTCCTTTGATTTCCCCATTGCCTGGGTTGGTGATGGAAACAACGTGGCTCACTCCTGGATTGTGGCCTCAGCCCGCCTTGGTTTAACCCTTCGGGTTGCCACTCCCAAAGGGTACGAACCCGATAAATCCATCGTGGAACGGGCTCTTCGGGAAGGTAAGGGGCGCATTGAACTGCTTAACGATCCCGTTAAAGCCGTTGAAGGTGCTCAGGTCGTAAATACGGACGTATGGGCCAGCATGGGGCAGGAAGACGAAGCAGAGGCAAGAAGGGAGGTTTTCAGACCCTATCAGGTTAATGAAGGTCTGCTGAAACACGCCCATCCTGAGGCAATCGTTATGCACTGCCTGCCGGCTCACAGAGGCGAAGAAATAACCGACGAGGTCATGGAACGATACGGCAGTGTTATCTTCGATCAGGCGGAAAACCGAATGTTTGCCCAGATGGCGTTGCTTGAGTGGCTTTTAATCGGCTCTTAAAGGAAGAACACGGGAGAGATGCTCATGGCTGAAGTAAAAAAGGTGGTTCTGGCCTATTCGGGTGGGCTGGACACCTCGATAATTCTGAAATGGCTCGTTGAGACCTACGGATGTGAAGTGATTGCCTTTTCGGCTGACATCGGTCAGGGTGAAGAATTGGCCGGGCTCGAAGAAAAGGCGCTCAAAACCGGAGCATCCAAGGTTATCATTGAAGACCTCAGGGAGGAATTCGTTAAGGACTTCGTTTTTCCCATGTTCAGGGCAAATGCGATCTATGAAGGTCAGTATCTGCTTGGAACCTCCATAGCCCGTCCTCTCATAGCAAAACGCCAGATAGAGATTGCCCATGCCGAAGGGGCAGACGCCGTAAGTCACGGTGCTACGGGCAAAGGTAACGATCAGGTCAGGTTTGAACTGACCTATATGGCCCTTGACCCGGACATTACCATAATTGCCCCCTGGAGAGAGTGGTCTTTTAGATCCCGGAAGGAGCTTCTGGATTTCGCTAGAAAGCATGGTATTCCGGTCCCCGTTACGGAAGCAAAGCCTTACAGCTCCGACAGGAACCTTCTCCACATAAGCTACGAAGGCGGTATCCTTGAGGATCCCTGGGCGGCTCCCCCTGAGGATATGTTTACCCTGACGGTAAGCCCGGAGCGTGCGCCCGACAGGCCGGAGATCATCGAGATAGAGTTCGAGCGTGGCGACCCGGTGGCAATCAACGGAGAACGGCTCAGTCCTGCAAATCTGCTCGCCCGGCTGAATGAACTTGGAGGGAAGCACGGTATTGGGCGTGTTGACATAGTGGAAAACCGGTTCGTTGGGATGAAATCAAGGGGCGTTTACGAGACTCCCGGAGGTACCATTCTTCGCGTAGCCCACAGGGCGATAGAATCCATAACCATGGACAGAGAAGTGCTCCACATAAGGGATTCGCTGATACCGGAATATTCAAGACTTATCTATTACGGCTTCTGGTTTGCACCGGAAAGAAGAGTGCTTCAAAGTCTTATGGACATGGCTCAAGAGACGGTATGGGGAACTGTGCGGCTAAAGCTCTATAAGGGCAATGTTTATGTTCTCGGCCGCAAATCCGATCGTTCACTCTACCAGCCCAGCTTTGCCACTTTTGAAGAAGACGACGTGTACGATCAGAAGGATGCAACGGGATTTATAAGGCTTCAGGGGCTAAGGCTCAGGATAGCGTCGCTTTTGAAGAAACAGAAAGGGCTTCCGGAATGATGGTAATCAAGCCTTGGCAGGGTCGCTTTGAAAAATCCGCACACAGAGAAGTGGAAAAGTATACCGAGTCCTTGAGCTTTGATAGAGTTCTTTACAAGTACGACATCCTGGGAAGTATAGCCCATTGTAAGATGCTTGCCGAATGCGGGATCATATCCCACGAAGAGGCTTCTGAGATAGTCGGGGCTCTCGGAGAAATCCAGAGAGAAATCGAACGGGGTGAGTTTGTCTTCGATCCTGCCTTTGAAGACATTCACATGGCAATTGAACACAGGCTGATCCAGAAAATAGGTGACGTGGGTGGAAAGCTCCACACGGCGAGAAGCCGAAACGATCAGGTATGCCTTGATCTGAGGCTTTATCTCCGGGATGTCATACTTTCCATAAGAGAACACATCCTGGAAGTCATAAGGATTCTCACCGACCTTGCGGAAAAGCACGTGGAAGACGTGCTACCGGGCTATACCCACCTCCAGCATGCTCAACCTGTTAGCCTCGGCCATCATCTGATGGCTTACTGCGAAATGTTTGCAAGGGACGATGAAAGATTTCGGGACTGCTTCACCAGAGTAAACGTCCTGCCTCTGGGTAGTGCTGCCCTTGCCGGAACGACTTTCCCTATCGACATGGAGTGGACGGCCCGATATCTCGGTTTTGACAGGGTAACCCGGAACAGTATGGATGCGGTTTCGGACAGGGATTTTGCCGTCGAATTCCTCGGCTGTTCTGCAATAACGGCCATGCATCTTAGCCGTCTGGCGGAAGAGCTTGTTCTCTGGTCTTCTTCTGAATTCGGCTTCCTGGAGATGAGCGATGCCTTCTGTACGGGATCGAGCATAATGCCGCAGAAAAAAAACCCGGATGTTGCGGAGCTCATGCGCGGAAAAGCGGGCAGAATTTACGGAAACCTCGTTACCCTGTTGACCGTCCTCAAGGGTCTACCTCTTACCTACAACAGGGACCTGCAGGAAGACAAGGAACCGGTTTTTGACACCGCCAGCACCATCATTAACTCTCTCAGAATACTGACCATGTTGCTTCCGGAAATTTCCTTCAGAACTGACCGGATGGCAAAGGTGCTGGAAGATGGATGGCTCCTTGCCACCGAGCTTGCAGATTACCTGGTATGCAAGGGAGTACCTTTTCGGAAGGCTCACCATACGGTAGGCCAGATCGTAAAGTATGCCATCGAGTCCGGCAAGAAGCTTACGGGGCTCAGTGTTGAAGAACTCAGGAAATTTCACAAATCCTTTGAAGAAGACGTAAAAGAAGTCATGGATGTGAAGGCTGCCGTCTCGCGAAGGACTTCCATCGGTGGAACGGCTTTTTCTCGCGTGAGAGAAGCAATAGAGGAAGTGCGAAGGGAACTCACAATCCGTAAGGAAGATCTAATCGGTCTGAGATCAAAGATACCTTCTGAATGGGGAGAAGTGGTCAACGAGTAACATCACAAGGAGATATGCCGGGTGCATCGCTACGCCTTTTGCATCGGAGCAATTCTTTGGATACCTCTTTTTCTGGCATTCCAGGGCTGTGGGAAAAAGACTCTGCCTCTGCCGGAAGTCCGGCAGGTTCTCCCGGAGATATCCATAGAAAAAGCCGACATTACCGGTGAAGGCATAGTAATATCGTGGAAGCTTCCGGAAACCGGTGAAATTCGATCGCCGGCTGGTAAAAAGCATAAAAACGAAACCGGGAGATTTGAAAACTATCCCTATTGCTTTGTTGTGGAAAAGGCCGAAATTTCACGGGGTGGGACCCTTTGTATGGAATGCCCCGATCTACCCTGGGAACAATCCACGTGCTTACACCCTGCATTTCCCGGCCCTGCAGCCTTTGACGGAAGGACGATGAAATGGAAGGACGGGAACGTTAGAAGAGGACATGCATACCGGTATCGCGTGGTCGTGTATGACGTGGGCACTCAGAGACCCCTTGTTTACAGTTCTCCCTTCGATCTCGTTGTCTCCGAACCACCGGTTTCCATTGAAAAGGGTAATGCGAAATCCGACGAAAAAGGTATATTCTTAACATGGTTTTTGCCTGCCAACGGCAGCGTCCAGAAAAATGCCGGGGAGATCAGATTTGCTGTGGAAAGAAGAAGCGAGGCATCACAATGGAAGCGTGTGGATGCGGGAGATCTGGGCAATACCAGTTATCTGGACACAGAGGTAAAACCGGGAATGACCTATGAGTATCGCGTTACACCCTACCTAAAGAAGGGCGCGGTAACCGTATGGGGAACGCCCTTTGTATTGCCTCCCATAGCCGCCGAGGATAGAATGCTGCCTCCTCCTCCGAAAACTGTATGGGTTGTTCCGGGCAAAGAGGGGCTCGAGATTCACTGGCTTGAAGTGACAAAACCCGTAAAGGGGTATCATGTGTATCGAAAGTACGAAGATGGAACCATTCTGAGGCTTACTCAACAACCCGTGGAGCATCCTCCCTTTATTGACAAAGGGGTTAAAAAAAACGTCGTATATTTCTATGCAGTTTCATCACTTTCGCCCTACCCTCCTTACAGGGAAGGACTGGTATCGTCCTGGGTTGAGATACGCAACGTCTTTTCGGGCAAAGAAGAGAGGTAAACGGGTTATGCATCACTTTCACTACGTAGGGAAAGAGCTCTATTGTGAGGAGGTTCCTTTAAAGAGGATAGCCGCTGAGGTGGGAACTCCCTGTTATGTTTACAGTTATGCCACTCTTACAAGGCACTTCGAGGTCTTTGACGGAGCCTTCTCCTCCGTTCCTCATCTGACGTGCTTCGCCGTCAAGGCCAACTCCAACATCGGCGTTCTGAATTTGCTGGGCCGCCTTGGTGCGGGCATGGATATTGTCTCGGGAGGAGAGCTCTTCAGGGTACGGAGAGCCGGCATTCCGGCAAAAAGGGTCGTCTATTCCGGAGTGGGAAAGACGGTGGAAGAAATCGACTATGCCCTCCGGGAAGGTATTCTGATGTTCAATATCGAATCTGCCGAAGAACTGGAGTTGATCAACAGCCGTGCGGGCGCTCTGGGTTTAAAGGCTCCGGTTGCCATAAGGGTCAACCCCGATGTGGATCCGCAGACCCACCCATACATATCGACGGGGCTTAAGAAAAATAAATTCGGAATAGATGTTGACCTGGCTCTGAAGGAATATGAGAGAGCCTCGAAGCTTGAAAACGTCGAGATAGTCGGAGTTGACTGTCACATAGGAAGCCAGCTAACGGAACTTGCTCCCTTTGTGGATGCACTGCGAAGACTGAAGGTGCTCATATCCAGGCTGGAAGAGCGAAACATCCACATAAAATACCTGGATCTGGGAGGAGGACTTGGTATTCCCTATCAATCGGAAACTCCTCCTCATCCCAGAGAATACGCCGAGGCATTAATAAACGAACTCAGGAATACCCCTTATACCCTGATACTTGAACCCGGCCGTGTAATAGTAGGCAACGCCGGAGTGTTGCTCACCCGAGTGCTGTACACGAAGCAGACCCCCTCGAAAAAATTTCTCATAGTGGATGCGGCGATGAACGACCTTATAAGACCAAGCCTTTACGGTTCCTACCACGCCATCCGGCCCGTAATAAAGAACGACGAAGCCGGCGAGGAAGTGGTGGATGTCGTTGGGCCTATCTGTGAATCAGGAGATTTTCTCGCCCGGGAGCGGGCCATCCAGAAGAGCACTTCGGGGGATCTTCTGGCGGTAATGAGCGCAGGAGCATACGGTTTCACCATGGCTTCCAACTACAATTCTCGACCACGGCCTGCAGAAATTATGGTGAAAGGCAGCAGCTTTGAAGTCATAAGGGAGCGGGAAAGCTGGGAAGATCTGGTCAGACTGGAAAGGATACCGTCTTTTTAGCGAGGTTTGTGATGGAACGGGCTGAGCGCATCCCCTTTGTAAAAATGACGGGAAGCGGTAACGACTTTATTCTCGTGGACAATCGCAACGGCCTAATCAAACCCGAAGAGGGCCCTCTATTTGCAAAAAAAGTCTGCCGTCGCAAGCTTTCGGTTGGGGCCGACGGCCTTATCCTGATCGAAAAAGACGGTGAAGTTGACTTTTCCTGGAGGTTTTACAATTCCGACGGGAGCGAAGCGGAAATGTGCGGAAACGGTGCGCGCTGTGCCGCCCGCTTTGCCGTGCTTAAAGGCATAGTGGACTCCCCATCCATGACCTTCAGAACTCTGGCCGGGCTGATTAAAGCGGAGGTTGCAGGAGAAAGGGTAAGGGTTCAAATTCCGGAACTTCACGGTCTGAAGCTAAACATCGATTTAAGATTAGACGAGAACAGGACGGCGAAGGTGCACTTCGTAAACAGTGGAGTGCCTCATGTGGTGTGGATTCTGGACACAAAAGAAGAGCTGGAAAAGGTGGATGTGGTGGGGCTCGGAAGAAGGATACGCTTTCACGAAAATTTCAGCCCTGCCGGAACAAATGCCAACTTCATCTGGGTGCAAGACAGGCAGTCCGTAGTCATCCGCACTTACGAAAGAGGAGTCGAAGACGAAACTCTGGCCTGTGGTACGGGCAGTATTGCGGCCGCGGCAATAACGGTTGCTCTGGGATTAACCGACCCACCGGTGTCGCTGGTAACCCGCGGAGGAGAAATACTCAGGGTGTTTTTTGAATACGATGACGGCCGGTTCGAAAATCTGTTCCTCGAGGGTCCTGCCCTCGTAGTCTATGAGGGTAGCCTCTGGGATGAAACGGTACGATAAAAGAGTTTAACCAAAGCCGTTCAAATAGGAGCAAACCATGTTTAAGGGTGCTTTTGTTGCCATAGTAACGCCGTTTAAAGACGGCAAGGTTGACGAAGATGCGTTGAGAAAGCTCATAGATTACCAGATTGAGCAGGGAACACACGGAATTGTGCCCTGCGGAACCACGGGGGAATCGGCAACTCTGTCCTTCGAAGAGCACGAACGGGTCGTTGAAATAACGGTCGAGCATGTCAACAAAAGGGTTCCCGTACTTGCCGGGACAGGTTCAAACAACACCGCGGAGGCAATACGACTTACGAGGCATGCCGAGAAAGTGGGGGCAGACGGGGCGTTGATGATCAGCCCCTATTACAACAAGCCCACTCAGGAAGGGTTATACAGGCACTTTGAAAAGGTGGCAGCCTCCGTAAACATTCCCATAATCGTTTATAACATCCCCGGGCGAACCGCCGTGAACATAGAGCCTGAAACGATGGAACGCCTTTCCAGGATTGAAAACATTGTTGGCGTAAAAGAAGCGTCGGGCTCGATAAAGCAGGTTATGGAAATCATTGCGAGATGTGGAGAGAACTTTGATGTTCTCTCCGGAGAAGATTACATAACCTTCCCGCTTCTTTCACTCGGCGGTAAGGGTGTCATCTCCGTTGTTTCCAATGTAGCCCCCAGGGACATGGCGGACATGTGCAATTTCGCTCTGGAAGGAAAATGGGACGAAGCCCGCAGTCTCCATTACAAACTACTCCCCCTCTGCAACATTCTTTTCTGTGAAACCAATCCCGTTCCGGTCAAGGCGGCACTTCACATGATGGGAAAGATCCCCAGTGACGAGGTTAGACTTCCCCTCGCCCCACTTTCCGAAAATAACCGAAACAAACTGCAAAGCGTGCTGAAACAATACGGTCTTTTGAGCTAACCGTGGGGGATGAAATGATACGAGTTGCCGTTGCGGGAATTGCGGGAAGGATGGGAAGCCGTATTGCCCAGCTGGTCAGTGAAGCGGAAGATTTGACGCTGGTCGGCTGCTGGGAGCGTAAGGATCATCCTCTGGTCGGCAAGCCCCTTAAAAGCGCCGTAGCCTGGGCTCCCGAGGGCCTGATGGTTTCAGAATCGCCCGAAAAGGCGGTGGAAAATGCCGAGGTTGTTATCGATTTCACGGTCCCGGAGGCAACGGTAGAACACGCAAAAATCTGCGCATCCATGGGAATATGCGCCGTCATAGGGACAACGGGGCTATCCGAAACCGACAGAAAGATCCTTGAGGAATGTGCCAGAAAGATCCCCATGGTTGTGGCTCCTAACATGAGTGTGGGGGTCAATGTGCTTTTCAGGCTTGTGGAATTTGCTGCAAGGCTCCTCGGGCCGGACTTCGACATTGAGATCGTCGAAGCCCATCACAGATTCAAGAAAGATGCTCCAAGCGGAACGGCAATAAAGCTGGGACAGATCCTTGCTGACGCAACGGGACGAAGCTGGGATAATTCGGCCGTCTATGTCCGGAAGGGCATAGTTGGAGAACGAAAGCCAGAGGAGATAGGTATTCAGGTTCTCAGGGCCGGCGACATAGTGGGTGAACACACGGTGCTTTTTGCAAGCCTCGGAGAGCGTATTGAGATAACCCACAGAGCCCACAGCAGAGACAATTTTGCCCGTGGTGCATTGAGAGCGGCTAGATGGGTGGTCGGTAAAGCTCCAGGGCTCTACGATATGCAAAATGTCCTGGGTCTTGTCTGAAAGGAGGCTCCATATGCAGATTGAGAGGGCTGAACGACTCAAAAAGCTTCCTCCCTATCTTTTCAAAGAGCTGGATCGTCTTAGAGATGAAGTCAGAGCTCAGGGTGTCGATATAATCGATTTCGGGGTTGGAGATCCGGATCTACCGACCCCTGATCACATAGTTGAAGCCCTGAAGAAGGCCGTGGAAGATCCGTCCACGCACAGGTATCCGTCTTACTCCGGAATGAACGACTTCAGGGACTGTGTAGCCCGATGGTATAAAAAACGCTTCGGAGTGGATCTCGATCCTGCCCGGGAAGTGATCGTACTGATAGGGTCAAAGGAGGGCATCGCCCACATTCCTCTGGCTTTTATAAACCCCGGAGATCTGGCGCTCGTCCCTACTCCGGCTTATCCCGTATATCACACGGGAACGATTTTTGCCGGGGGCGAGTCCTATTTTATGCCGCTCCTTGAAGAAAACGATTTCCTGCCCGATCTGAACGCAATACCCGAAGATGTGGCAGAAAAAGCCAGGATGATGTTCATAAACTATCCCAACAATCCGACGAGTGCGGTGGCAGAAGAGGATTTTTTCCGAAGAGTGGTGGATTTTGCCAGAACCTACAACATAATCGTGTGTCACGACGCGGCTTATTCCGAACTCGCTTTTGACGGCTATAAGCCTATGAGCTTTCTCCAGGTAGAAGGAGCAAAGGAGGTAGGAATTGAATTTCATTCCCTGTCGAAGACCTACAACATGACGGGATGGCGGCTGGGATTTGCCGTGGGTAATGCCGAAGTCATACAGGGACTGGGACAGGTTAAAAGCAACATTGACTCCGGGGCCTTTAATGCCGTTCAGATGGCCGGCATAGCCGCACTGGAAGGTGATCAGACCTGTGTTGAGGAAAACTGCAGGATTTACAAAGAGCGGCGGGATGTGCTGGTGGCCGGTTTACGATCGGCCGGTCTTAAGCCAATAGTTCCGAAGGCAACCTTTTACGTCTGGTGCCGAATACCTGAAAACACGACCTCAACGGATTTTTCGATGAGGCTTTTGAAAGAAGCCGGGATAGTAACAACCCCCGGAAACGGTTTCGGAGAACCCGGTGAAGGTTACGTAAGGTTTGCCCTTACGGTTCCGGTGGAGCGAATTGAGGAAGCCATCGAGAGAATCAAAAAACTGGGAGTTTGAAAAACCTTGGTTGATGTGTACATCGGCATAGGAAGCAATATGAACAACCCCCACAGGATGTGTGAAGAAGCAGTTGAAAGGCTTTCCGGGCTCGAGGGATTTCAGCTTAAGCGCGTATCGTCCTGGTACTTTACGGAGCCGGTAGGATATAGAGAACAGGCCTGGTTCGTTAATGGAGTGGCTGAAGGGTCAACCCTTCTCGCACCTCTACAACTGCTGGAGAACCTTCAGAAGATAGAGTCCGAAATGGGAAGGGTCCGGGACTTCAAGTGGGGACCCAGAACGGTCGATCTGGACATTCTCTTTTACGGGGACGAGATCGTCGAACTACCGGGCCTGACAATCCCTCATCCAGAGCTACACAGAAGAAGGTTCGTTCTGGTACCACTCTGCGAACTCGTCCCCGAGCTCAGACACCCCGTCCTGGGAATTACGGTTAAAGAACTCCTTACCGGAATTTCAGAAGAAGGACAGGAAGTAAGAAAGGTGGAGTATCTATGATTCGGCTGATAATTTATCTTGCAGTCGCCTATCTGGTCTTCAGATGGTGGAAATCAAAGCGAAAAAAGGATGAAATTCGGGATACCATGTCAGGAAGGAAACCTCTTGAAAGTGCAGAGCTGGTGCAGGATCCCCAGTGTGGTGTTTACTTCGTGAAGGATCGCGGAGTTAAAACCGATATTAACGGTGAAACCTATTACTTTTGCAGTGAAGAGTGCCGCAAGGCGTTTCTTGCACGCACGGGCACTTCCGAAGAGAGATAAAAAAGCTGAGGAGGCAGATTCCCATGAAATTCTTCATCGACACGGCCAACCTGGACGAAATTCGGGCTGCCCATGAACTGGGAGTTCTGGACGGAGTAACCACAAATCCCACACTTGTAGCCAAAGAAGGCATATCTGGCCGTGAGGGCTTCAAGAAACACATCAAGGCCATTTGCGAGCTGGTTAAAGGTCCGGTGAGCGCAGAAGCCGTAAGCACAAGGGCAGAAGATCTTATTGCCGAAGCTGAAGAACTTGCGGCCATAGATCCTCATGTGGTTGTGAAAATCCCCATGACCAAAGAAGGTCTTAAGGCGGTGAAGGTTCTTTCTGAAAAAGGCATAAAAACTAACGTAACTCTTGTGTTTTCACCTCTCCAGGCTCTTCTTGCAGCCAAAGCCGGAGCAACCTATGTAAGCCCTTTTGTGGGCCGGCTTGACGACATAGCGTCACCGGGAATGAACCTGATAAGAGAGGTTGTGGACATATACTCAAACTACCTGATAGAAACCGAGATCATTGTAGCAAGCATTCGGAACCCTCTCCATGTTCTGGAGGCCGCAAAAATGGGGGCAGATATTGCAACCATACCCTTTAAGGTCATCGAGCAACTGCTCAAGCACCCTCTCACCGACGCAGGCATAGAAAAGTTCATGTGTGACTGGAAGAAGGTGGAAGAGTGCAAATAATCATGAAGAGGGGGCTGTTTCTGCAATGAGGATCCCTTGGCTTGTGACGGCAATGCTGATAGTGGGGCTGGTGTGTTACGGTGACTGCTGTGCTGAAATATATCAATATGTTGACGAAAACGGAGTAATTCACTTTACAAATGTTCCTGTCCCGGGAAGTAGCTCAATCAGACCTCCTCAAAAAAGATCTTACAAGCCAGAAAGACAGCCCCTGTCGCCTTCCCGTGTATCCTATTATGAAAAAACCTTTGAACGTTATATCGAGCAAATATCCCGCTACTTTGGATTGGATCCCAAACTGGTTAAAGCGGTGATCAAAGCCGAATCGGGGTTCAATCCCCATGCCGTGTCTCGTAAAGGAGCCATTGGGCTCATGCAACTCATGCCCGATACTGCGGCAGAAATGGGAGTGTTCAACCCTTATCATCCCGTGCATAATATAGTCGGAGGCGTAAGGTATCTGAAACAAATGCTTCAGGAGTTTAATAACAATCTTGTTCTGGCACTCGCCGCGTATAATGCGGGTCCCAATGCTGTGAAACGCTACGGTGGGATACCTCCGTATAGTGAAACGCGGGATTACGTCAGGCGAGTGCTACAGTACTATCTTCAGTACAAGAGACGCGACAGGTGAAGTTGAGTAAAAACGACACCCGAGATGACAAGACAGAATGAGCGAAAAGCAGAGTTTTTAAATCTTCCCAACATCCTGACCTGCCTTAGGATATGCGCCATCCCGCTGGTAATCTTATTGCTGATCCCTCCCGTCAGCCCTGTAGCCTATAATTGTGCCTTTTTACTGTGCCTTTTTGCCTTGATTACCGACTACCTTGACGGAATTCTCGCGAGAAGACACAATCGGGTGACTTCCACGGGCAAACTACTGGATCCTCTGGCAGATAAGCTTCTCGTGTCCGCCGTTTTTATCATGCTTATCCCCCTGGGACGAATCCCGGCATGGATGACCTTTATGGTCGTAAGCCGCGAAATCATTATCACGGGTCTGCGTTCTCTGGCCGCATCTCACGGATTGATCATAAATGCAAGCCGTCTGGGAAAAAACAAAATGGTTTCCCAATCAATTGCCATGCTGTTACTATTATTGTCGATACCGGGCGTGGAAGAAAAGTTAGTCATTCTGGGGCAGATTTTTGTAGGAATATCAATTATTCTGGGCTACTGGTCGGCTGTGCGTTATTTCATGAACTTTTACAGGGAAACGAGGAGGTAGCCATGAAGATTTTACGGATAGACATGGGGGCGGAAGGTGGACCCAGGGTTGTGGAGAGCGGTCTTGGGGAGTATGAGGGTTTTGGTGGCCGTGGGCTGACTTCTGCGATTGTTTCCCGGGAGGTTCCGCCTGACTGTCATCCTTTGAGCGGTGAAAACAAGCTTGTCATAGCCCCCGGGCTTCTTAGTGGAACCACGGGAGCCATGACGGGAAGGATCTCGGTGGGTTGCAAGAGTCCTCTTACGGGCACAATCAAGGAAGCCAATGCGGGAGGTCAGCCTGCTCAGGTACTGGCCCGGCTGGGTTATGCGGCAATCGTTCTTGAGGGCAAACCCAGAACGGATGATCTCTACGTAGTTTACATAAAC